>CAIPGD010000362.1 GCA_903864485.1 uncultured bacterium
GTCTAGCGGTTGCTCAGGCAGACCCTGAAAAAGCGATTTCTGCCAAAAAACATATTTGGCTCCTCGAGTTGAGCTCGAACCAACGACCTACGGATTAACAGTCCGGTCCTCTACCGACTGAGCTATCGAGGAACAGCCGATGATGGTATCAGAAAATCTGAACGTGGTTTGCTGGCATGATTGCCGAATGAAACACGCCGTTCAGTTTGTCGACACCTCGCTGCTTCGGGTGGCCTATGAGGAGTGGAATCCGCAAAGGCAGTCCTCTGTCATCCTGATACATGGCTGGCCCGACAGTCCGCGCACCTGGAATAGTGTTGCGCCGCGGCTCGCGGATGCCGGATACCGCGTCATCGTCCCGGCCTTGCGGGGCTACTCTCCGACCACGTTTTTGCGAGCTGATACGCCCCGTACCGGGCAATTGGCTTCACTTGGGCGAGATTTGATTGAGTTCATTCAGGCACTCGGGCTGAGCCAGCCTGCGTTGGTTGGCCACGACTGGGGCGCGCGGGCAGTGGCGAATGCTTGCGGTCTGGCCCCGGGTATTGCGAGTCACTTGGTGATGTTGTCAGTGGGTTACGGCACCAATGTGCCGGACCAGGCGTTGTCGCTCGAGCAGGCTCAGCGCTATTGGTATCACTGGCTGATGGCGACGCCTCGTGGGGAGGCGATCATTCGTAATGATCGGCGGAACTTCTCGCGAATGATGTGGGATCTGTGGGCCCCATCGGGTTGGTACGACCCCGCCGAATTCGAGCGGACGGCGGACGCCTTTGAGAACGACGACTGGGCCGACATCGTTTTGCATTCCTATCAGCATCGTTGGGGGCATGCGGCGGGCGATCCGGCTTACGCCGAGGACGAGCGCGCCCTCAATCCGGCGCCGGTGCTGTCAGTGCCGACGCTGATGTTGCATGGCGAAGTCGACGGTGTCACCTTGTTGGCTTCGTCCGCTAACAAAGAGGCCTTTTTTGCGGGGCCTTATGCACGGCACCTGTTGCCGGGTGTTGGGCATTTCCCGCAAAGGGAAGCGCCCGAGCGCGTCGCGGAAGAAATTCTGGCGTTCCTCCGCGCGCACTAACTAATTGGCCGCCGAGATTGTTGGCCGCCGAGAGCATCAGCGGCCTCGATCTTCAGACGCTTAAAGTACCTTTGCGACAGCGTCGACGACGTAGTCGATATTGCGGTCGTTGAGTGCGGCAACGCAGATTCGGCCGGTGGCGAGCGCGTAAATTCCAAATTCGTCACGCAGCCGGTCCACCTGAGCGCTTGTCAGCCCTGAATAGCTGAACATTCCGCGTTGCGCGGCGATGAATGAAAAGTCGTGTTCCGGGGCGTGGGCTGCAAGCTTGGCCACGAACTGCTCGCGCATCGAGCGGATTCGGTTACGCATCTGACCGAGCTCTGCTTCCCACTGCTGACGCAGTGCGGGAGTGGTTAGGATCGCTGCAACGATCGCGCTACCGTGGGTTGGGGGGCTCGAGTAGTTGGTGCGGATGACACGCTTGAGCTGGCTCGCGAGACGAGTTGATTCGTCCTTATCGGCGCATATGACCGAGAGGGCGCCCACGCGCTCGCCATACAGCGAGAAGGATTTCGAAAACGAACTCGCGACCAGGAAGTCGAGACCGCTCTCGGCAAAGAGTCGAACGGCGAGGCCGTCTTCTTCGATGCCATCGGCAAATCCCTGGTAAGCAATGTCCAGAAATGGAACCAGATCTGCGCCCTTGCAGAGGGCGACGACTTCAGCCCATTGGGTGGCGGTCAGGTCCGAGCCGGTTGGGTTGTGGCAACAAGCGTGCAAGACAACGATCGAGCGGGCGGGAAGGGCGCCCAGACACGCTTTCATAGCGTCGAAGTCGACGCCGTCGGTTGCATCGTCGTGATATGGATATTGGTTGACCGTAAAACCTGCCGCCTCGAACAGAGCGCGGTGGTTTTCCCAGCTCGGGTTGCTGATCCATACGGCTGCGCCGGGCACGAAACGCTTAAGGAGGTCGGCGCCAATGCGCAGGGCCCCCGTTCCGCCTAAGGCTTGAGCGGTGCACACGCGCCCCTCAGAAATGAGTGCCGAATCAACGCCAAACAACAAGGACTGAACGGCTCGGTCGTATGCGGCCAGGCCATCAATTGGGAGGTATCCACGGGCTGGCATCTGCTCGACCCGAATCCGTTCTGCCTCGCGCACGGCTGCGAGCAATGGAAGTTTTCCGGACTCGTCGGTGTAAACGCCAACCCCGAGGTTGACTTTGGTTGGACGCGCGTCTGCCTGAAAGGCCTCGGTGAGTCCGAGAATGGGGTCGCGGGGGGCGAGTGGAATTTCGGCAAACGGGGTTCGCATGGCTCTGATAAAGGGGAAAGGGACGAGGAAGGAAATCGATTCTGAAGAAAGCATCAATGCTGCAAACTCCGCTATGGCTTTTTTCGAGCGCCAGAGCGATAATTGAACGTTCAGCGTGCTTTTTACCGGACCTTCCAGTCTAACACGGGCTCTTGGCCCCATTTGGATGAAGGGCAAGGCCGGTTTAAGGCAGCGGGTGACCTATCCGCGCTTTTTCAATAACCAAGTCTTCGTCTCGATGCTCACCTTTCCGGGCAGTCCGTTTCGTCTCCATCAGCCGTTCCCGCCCGCCGGAGATCAGCCTGCGGCGATCGCTCGTCTGGTGGAAGGCATTAGCGACGGCCTAGCCTTCCAGACGCTCTTGGGCGTGACGGGGTCTGGCAAGACTTTCACGATGGCGAATGTCATCGCGCAGTGCGGTCGGCCCGCGCTGATCCTTGCCCCTAACAAGACGCTAGCGGCTCAACTCTACTCGGAGATGCGTGAGTTTTTTCCTGAAAACGCGGTTGAGTACTTCGTCTCCTATTACGACTATTACCAGCCTGAAGCCTACGTTCCTCAGCGCGATCTCTTTATCGAGAAAGACTCGTCGATAAACGAGCATATCGAGCAGATGCGGCTGTCTGCGACCAAGAGTTTGCTGGAGCGCCGCGATACGATCATCGTCGGCACGGTGAGCTGTATTTACGGGATCGGGAATCCATCCGACTACCACGCGATGGTGGCTAGCCTGCGGGTTCGCGATCCAATGTCCCAGCGCGACCTGTTGCGCCGTCTCGTTTCGATGCAATACAAGCGCAACGACACCGATTTTGGGCGCGGGACGTTTCGGGTCCGCGGCGACACGATTGACGTGTTCCCGGCGGAGCACGCCGAACTTGCGGTTCGAATCGAACTCGCCGATGACGAGATTGCGACCCTCTCGCTGTTCGACCCGCTGACCGGGCGGATGCGGCAGAAGATTCCGCGATTCACCCTGTATCCCGGCAGCCATTACGTGACACCGCGCGAAACGGTGATGCGGGCGATCGATGCGATCAAGGCCGAGCTCGTCGAGCGGGTGCGGCATTTCAATGAGCAAGGCAAGTTCGTCGAGGCGCAGCGTATCGAGCAGCGCACCCGATTTGATCTGGAAATGCTCCAGGAGCTCGGCTTCTGCAAGGGCATTGAGAACTACAGCCGCCATTTGTCAGGGGCCGCACCGGGCGATCCGCCACCCACGTTGGTGGACTATCTGCCGGCCGACGCGCTCATGATCATTGACGAGAGCCACGTCACGGTGGGGCAGCTCGGTGGAATGTATCGAGGTGACCGGTCACGCAAAGAAACCTTGGTTGATTTTGGGTTTCGGCTGCCTTCCGCAATGGACAACCGCCCGCTGCAGTTTCATGAATTTGAAGAGCGTATGCGGCAGATGACGTTCGTCTCGGCCACGCCGGCCGCCTACGAATTACAGCGCTCCGAGGGAACCATCGTTGAGCAAGTCGTTCGGCCCACCGGTTTGGTTGATCCGATCATCGAGGTTCGGCCCGCAACGACGCAAGTTGATGATCTGTTGTCAGAAATCTCTGCGCGTGTGGCAACCGGTGCCCGCGTGCTGGTGACGACGCTGACCAAGCGGATGTCAGAAGATCTGACGGATTTTTTGTCGGATCACGGCGTCAAGGTGCGTTATCTGCACTCGGATATTGATACCGTTGAACGGGTAGAAATTCTGCGGGATCTGCGACTCGGAACCTTCGATGTCTTGGTTGGCATTAATTTGCTGCGCGAGGGACTTGATCTGCCCGAGGTTTCTTTGGTCGCGATTCTGGACGCCGATAAAGAAGGTTTTCTGCGCAGTGAGCGAAGTCTGATTCAGACGATTGGCCGTGCGGCACGCAATCTCGAAGGCAAGGCCATTTTGTATGCCGATCGCATTACCGAGTCCATGCGCAAGGCGATTGGTGAAACCGAACGCCGTCGGGATCGACAAATTGCTTTTAATGCCGCCAATGGGATTACGCCCCGAGGGGTCGTTAAGCAAATTCGCGATCTCATCGACGGGGTTTATGACGCTGGCGCCGCGCAGGTCGAACTCAAAGCCGCAGAAGAAGCCGCGCGTTACGAAGCGATGGGCGAACGCGAGGTGTCGCGAGAGATCCGCAAGCTCGAAAAACAGATGCTGGAGTACGCGCGCAACCTTGAGTTCGAGTCGGCTGCGAAAGTTCGTGACCAGTTGGCACGACTTAAGCAACAAACCTTTGGAGCCAGCGGTGCAAGCGCCTCGGTGGTTCCATTCCCGGCCGAGCGAGCGGCCTGAAACGCCCGCTGCAACGCCGATTTTTCATTCCATTCACATTTTGTTTCAATTTTCATCCCCGTGAAACCAACACGCGACCGAGCTGAAATGGCCAAGAAAGAACCCACCACCCTCGCCATGACCACACGCGTTCTGTTTGTCTGTATGGGCAACATCTGTCGATCGCCGATCGCAGAGGGTATTTTCCGATCGCTCATCCGGCAGGCAGGCCTCGAAGAAGTTGTCACCGTGGCCTCGGCCGGGACGCACGCCTTCCACGTGGGCGAAGCGCCCGACAAGCGCGCCGTATCGGTCGCGAGCAAGCGGGGCATCGACATCGCCCACATGCGCGCGCGCCGCATTGAGGATGCAGACTACGAGAACTTCGATCTCATCCTCGCGATGGATTGGGACAACCTGTCGCTCCTGCAACAACAGGCGCCCAAGAAGTACCACCACAAGCTGCAGTTGCTGATGCGCTTTGCCAGCGATCACGAAAGCGCCACGATCCCTGACCCTTACTACGGCGGGACACAGGGCTTTGACACCACTTATGACTATATCCAGGACGCCTGTACCGGTTTACTGGAGGTGGCCAAGCGGCGCGCAACGCAGGTGGCTGCTGCCTGACCGTAATGGTTGACTAAATCGCTCGGTCTTTGCTATACTTGACTGGAACACTGGGTCTTTCCAGGGCATTCCAGCCAAGGAGGCGATGCGATGCGTTTGACCACCAAAGGTCGGTTTGCGGTGACGGCAATGATTGATCTGGCGATGCGCCAGCAACACGGCCCTGTCACGCTGGCGGGCATTAGCCAGCGCCAGAAGATTTCGCTGTCTTACCTCGAGCAGTTGTTTGGCCGGCTGCGCCGCCACGAACTCGTCGAAAGTACGCGTGGCCCCGGCGGCGGTTACTCGCTGGGGCGCGAGCCCGTTCAGATTTCCGTGTCCGAGATTATTTTTGCGGTTGACGAGCCTATCGACGCGACTCACTGTGGTGGGCGCGAGGACTGCAACGACGACGGCCCGTGCATGACCCACGAACTGTGGTCTAACCTCAACGTCAAGATGCTCGAGTACCTAAGCTCGGTCAGCTTGGCCGATCTCGTTAATCAGCAGCGCAACCGTCCGATCACTATTCGGTCCGAGCCCGTTTCTATTTTTCGTGAGCATCGAGCGGCGCTCGAATTGCCCACGTCGACCCTGCAGTCGATTGATCTCAATGGATTGCGACCCGTTTGAGCACCCCTATGAAACAGCCCATTTATTTTGATTATTCCGCAACGACCCCGGTTGACCCGCGTGTCGTCGATGCGATGTTGCCCTTCCTGCGCGAAGACTTTGGCAATCCGGCTTCCCGCAGTCACGCCTACGGCTGGCGCGCCGAAGAAGCGGTCGAGACTGCGCGGGGCGACGTGGCTGCGCTGGTGGGTGCAGACTCCCGCGAGATCGTCTGGACTTCGGGGGCGACAGAATCAATCAATCTCGCCATCAAGGGCGCCGCACAGTTCAATCGCGAGCGCGGCCGCCACCTGGTTTCTCTGCGGACCGAACACAAAGCGACGCTCGACACCCTTCGCGAACTTGAGCGCGTGGGCTTTGAGGTGACTTACCTCGACGTGCAAGAAGACGGTTTACTCGATCTCGATCGACTGCGCGACAGCTTGCGGCCTGACACGACTGTCGTCTCGATCATGCATGTCAATAATGAGATCGGCGTGATTCAGGACATCACTGCGATCGGCAATCTCTGCCGCGAGCGCGGGATTGTCTTTCATGTCGATGCAGCCCAATCGACTGGTAAGGTTGCGATTGACCTCGCCAAGCTCCCGGTTGATTTGATGAGCTTCTCGGCGCACAAGACTTACGGGCCAAAGGGCATGGGCGCGTTGTTCGTGCGTCGCAAACCGCGCGTGCGCATAGAAGCGCAGATCCACGGTGGTGGGCATGAGCGCGGGTTCCGTTCGGGTACGCTGCCGACCCATCAGATTGTTGGAATGGGCGAGGCGTTTCGGCTCGCGCGGCTCGAAATGGCGGTTGAAAATGATCGCATCCGGATGCTGCGTGACCGTCTCTGGGCTGGTTTGTCTCAAATGGATGAAGTGTTCCTCAATGGGCATCTCGAACATCGCGTCCCGCACAACCTCAATGTCAGCTTCGCCTTTGTTGAAGGCGAGTCGCTGATCATGGCGATCAAAGAGATTGCAGTGTCTTCAGGATCTGCGTGCACATCGGCAAGCCTTGAGCCGTCCTATGTGTTGCGCGCTCTGGGCCGTAGCGACGAGTTAGCACATAGTTCGATTCGGTTTTCGCTAGGTCGCTTTACGACCGAGGCCGATGTCGACTTTACGGTGCAGTTGCTGCGCGACAAGGTCGGCCGTCTTCGCGAGATGTCTCCGTTGTGGGAAATGTTCCAGGATGGAATTGACCTGAATACCGTGCAGTGGGCTGCGCACTGATCCTCACTCATCAAGGAATCATTTCATGGCTTATAGCGAAAAAGTAATCGACCATTACGAAAACCCCCGCAATGTCGGAGCGTTTGGACGTGATGAAGCTGGCGTAGGGACTGGCATGGTGGGCGCCCCGGCCTGTGGTGACGTCATGAAGCTACAGATCAAGGTCGATGAAAGCGGCGTCATTACCGACGCACGCTTCAAGACCTACGGCTGCGGATCTGCGATCGCATCCAGTTCGCTGGTCACTGAATGGGTCAAGGGCAAGACGCTCGATCAGGCAATGACGATCCGCAATACCGCGATCGCCGAGGAACTCGCGCTTCCGCCAGTCAAGATCCATTGCTCCATTCTTGCCGAGGATGCGATCAAGGCTGCCGTCGAAGACTATCGTCATCGTCTGTCGACTGCCGACCAGACCGCTTAAGGGATTGCCATGTCTGTGACCCTCAGTGAGAGTGCCGCACGCCATGTGGCGCGGTACCTCGAGAATCGTGGCAAAGGGATTGGACTTCGGCTGGGCGTTCGCACGACCGGATGCTCCGGTATGGCCTACAAGCTCGAATTCGCCGATGCCGCCACCGAAGGTGATCTCGAGTTCGAAAGCCACGGGGTTCGTGTGTTGATTGACCCCAAGAGCCTGCCGTATCTCAATGGGACCGAACTCGACTTTGTTCGAGAGGGCCTTAACGAGGGGTTTCGTTTTCAGAACCCGAACGTCAAGAGTGAATGTGGCTGCGGCGAATCATTCAACGTCTGAGAATTTTTTCTGAACAATTTGAACGATCCTTTTGCGCTACTGGGCCTTCCAGTCCAGTATGCGCTTGATCGATCCGCCCTCGAATCAGCGTATCGCCAGGTGCAGGGCATCGTGCACCCTGATCGCTTTGCAACCTCGTCTGACCGCGATCTTCGGGTCGCAGTGCAGTGGGCGACCGCGACCAATGAGGCGGTGCGGGTGCTGCGCGATCCGGTCAAGCGAGCCGCGCTGCTTTGCGAGCGCCATGGACACCCGGTCGATGCCGAGTCAAACACTTCGATGCCCGCATCCTTTTTGATGCAACAAATGTCCTGGCGCGAGTCGCTCGATGAGGCGCGTGACTCGGGTGATCCAGCGGCGCTTGAGGCATTGCGGCGCAGCCTTGATGCGGCTCGCAAAAGCTTGTCGCAGCGGATAGAGCAGGCGATTGATCATCAGCAGAACTGGTCGGAAGCGGTGGCGGCGGTTCGTGAATGGATGTTTGTTGAACGATTTGCGGACGCCGTCGAGGCTGCCGAATTCGCCTTGGGTTGATGTATGGCCTTGTTGCAAATTGCCGAGCCGGGTCAGTCCAGCGCCCCGCATGAACATCGGTTAGCGATCGGGATTGATCTCGGTACTACCAATTCTTTGGTGGCCACCGTCCGTTCCGGCTTGCCCGAGGTCATTGTTGATGAATCGGGACGGGCATTACTGCCGTCAGCCGTGTGGTACCGGGCGGATCACGCCCCTGTGGTTGGGGAGGGTGCTCTCGCGCAGCGAATCACCGATCCACGCAACGTCGTGGTTTCGGTCAAACGCTGGATGGGGCGCAGTCTCTCGGA
>CAIPGD010000363.1 GCA_903864485.1 uncultured bacterium
ACGAGGACCCAACCCGCCCGCTCGAAGGCGACGATCCCGATGATATCGAAGCCACCGCCGTGGTTGCGGCGCGCCCGGTGTTCGTTGATCGGATCCCTCGAGGTTGGCTCTATGTCGTGGCTCGAGACCCGGAAGTTGACGCCGAGACAGCGCTGGTCATTCGGGGACATGCTGCGCAGGGCCTGATTAAAATGGTCCTGCTGACTTTGGGGATTGGGACCTTACTAACCGTTGCAATCATTGCGATGCTGGCACACCCACTCGCAGCACTGACATCGGTGGCCGAGAGCATTCGCCGGTCGGGTTTCGCAGCCGCAATTCCCGTGCATTTTCCGTATGACGACCGCCAGGACGAAATCGGCCGTCTGTCGTTGACCTTGCATGAAATGTACGACCGGTTGCGCCAGGAAAATGAGCGAGTACTGCAAAGCGACGCGCGCCGTCGCGACATGGTCGCGGGCGTGAGCCATGACCTGCGTACACCGCTCACCGCGCTGATCGGGCAACTTGAAACCATCCGGCTAAAGGGCGCGTTACTACCCGAAGAAATACGGCTCCGATACTTTGATGCGGCGATGCAAAATGCGGGACATCTGCGCCGCCTGACCGACAGCTTGGCCGAGATCGGACGTCTGGATAGCCCCGACCTGCGTGCCTCGCCGGAGCCGATCGCCCTCGGAGAGTTTTTGGATGATGTCGCCGCTCGTTTTCGGGCCCAAGCAGACGACGCGAAGATCGGTCTCTCGGTCGATTACCCGGAAGGACTGCCTCTGGTTCAGCTTGATGCTGCCCTGATGGAGCGGGCGCTTTCAAACCTTCTCGACAACGCCTTGCGATTTACGCCGGCCTCGGGCCAGGTGCGCGTGAACGTCATTCGCAACGATCAAAACGTCCGGATCGAGGTCGTCGACACTGGCCCCGGGGTCAGCGCGGAAGATCAACCGCGAGTATTTGATCGGTTCTTTCAAGGCAGCCGCCACCGCGAGCAACGCGGATCGAGCGGCCTGGGTCTTGCCATCGTTCGGCGGATTGCCGAGTTACATGGCGGCAAAGCAGGCCTGACCAGCGTCCCTTCAGCCGGTGCGCGGTTCTGGATTGAACTACCACTCATCGCTGCGGCCAGCGCCCCTTCTCGTCAGGCTTAGGCGAGCCACCCCGCAGGTGGCACAATGTCAACTCTAGGAATCTGCTAAGACTGAGCCGTAGGCATGCCCAAAAAAAACCCCTCCGCTTCCGTTCCCAAAACAACCCCGAACCCTAAAAACGACGCTCGCGCCGGCGAATCCCCTGTACGCAGGGTTGTCCTTGCCTATTCGGGAGGACTGGACACCTCGGTGATTTTGAAGTGGCTACAAGACCACTATCAATGCGAAGTCGTGACCTTTACGGCCGATATCGGACAGGGAGAAGAACTCGAACCTGCCCGCGCGAAAGCCCTGAAAATGGGCATTCCGCCAGAGAATATTTTTATCGAGGATCTTCGCGAAGAGTTCACACGGGACTTTGTCTTCCCGATGTTTCGTGCCAATGCATTGTACGAAGGCGAGTACCTGCTTGGCACCTCAATCGCCCGGCCCCTGATCGCGAAACGACTGATCGAAATCGCCCGCCAGGTCAAAGCCGATGCCATCTCGCACGGCGCGACGGGCAAAGGCAATGATCAGGTCCGGTTCGAACTCGGCGCCTACGGTTTAATGCCAGGCGTCAGAATCATTGCGCCTTGGCGCGAATGGGATTTGCTCTCGCGGGATCGACTGCTGGCGTATGCCGACACCCATGGCATCCCCGTTGATTACAAAAAACGCAAAGGAGAGGCGCCCTATTCGATGGATGCCAATCTGCTTCACATCAGCTACGAGGGGGGTGTCCTCGAAGATCCTTCGAAGGCCCCGAGCGAAACGATGTGGCGTCTCACCGTGTCCCCCGAAAAAGCCCCTGCCCGGGCAGAGCATATTGAAATCACCTTTAAGGCGGGCGATCCAGTCGCCCTCAATGACGTGCCGCTCGCTCCTCACGAGCTATTGGCTGAACTCAATCGAATCGGTGGCCGGCACGGTGTGGGTCGACTCGATCTCGTCGAGAACCGCTATGTCGGGATGAAGAGTCGTGGCTGTTACGAGACCCCGGGCGGAACAATCATGCTGAAAGCGCACCGTGCGATTGAGAGCCTGACCCTCGATCGCGAGGTC
>CAIPGD010000364.1 GCA_903864485.1 uncultured bacterium
CCCGGAACCCGACAGGCCGGTGATCACCACCAGCGCGTTGCGCGGTAGATCAAGGGAAATGTTCTTGAGATTGTGGGTTCGAGCGCCCCGAACGCGGATTTCGGTGGTGGTGGAGGGTGGCCTCAATGCAGACGCTAGGGGTGACGCCAAGGTTGGCGTCAGCTCGGCCTCAGGGGGCGGCGCAATCGGGTGGTTCGGCTTCGGGGTCACATTAGCCATCCGGCGGCATCGGTTCGGGCAACTTGCTACTATAGCTGGCCCGGTCCGGTAAGCCGCATACCCCCCGCCAACAGGCCCAGAATCCCCCGAAATTGGCCACCTGCAGCTTCGATGGATCGACTCATTTGGCCCGCCGCCTCAGCCACCCGTCTGATTCCATCGCCCGCAAAGCACTGTATATTTAACCAGAACCCTGGGAGATCCACATGTCATATGCAAAAGTTACCTTGATCGGAAATTTGGGGCGTGACCCCGAAATGCGCTTCACACCGGACGGCCGGGCGCTGGCCAATACCAGTATTGCGGTGACCCGAAAAACCAAGGCCGGTGAGGAGACCGACTGGTATCGCGTCACTTTCGGCGGGAAACTGGGCGAGATCGCTGGGGAATACCTTAAGAAAGGCCGTCAGGTTTACGTGGAGGGCCGTCTCAAGCTCAACAAGTACAACGATCGCGACGGGGTTGAGCGGCACTCGCTGGATGTCGATGCGACCGAGCTTCAGATGCTGGGCACACGCGACGGCATGGCGCGCGCGGGTGAGGAGGGGGCGCCGGGCGCCGGTTCCGCACCGCGTGAATTCTCCGCAGGCGCTCGCGCCGGCGCTGCTCGGCCAAGTCCTGCCGGTTCGGCCGGGTCGGGGCCGGCGGCGGGTCGAGGTGCAGATAGTTTTCCGCCCGAGGACGACGATATTCCGTTCTGACATTGGCGCTCTGAACCCTGGGTTCAGAGCCTCCCGCGATGATCTTCGGGTGATCGGAACCACCGATCACGACGATCGAAATGATCCGTTGGCGCGGCGGGTCGTGCTCCTTGCATGATGCGTGGGTCGGTTCACGCATCATTCATCTAGGAGTATTCAAATGACCACAGCAACGACCCCGGCCTCGGCCTCGGCCACGATCGCCAATCTCGAGTCCGCATTTGCCGGCGAATCGATGGCGCACATCAAGTACCGCTATTTTGCCAAGATTGCTCGCGAGGCGGGCGATGAAGAAACCGCTCGCCATTTTGAGGCGACCGCGGATCAGGAAGTGATGCATGCCTTTGGGCATCTCGACCTGCTTTATCCAAAATCCAGGCTGACTCCCGCGCGGGCGCTGGAAATCGCCATCGAGGGCGAAACCTATGAATTCACCACGATGTACCCGACCTTCCGCCATCTTGCGGTCGAAGAAGGCAATCAGGCGGCTGTTGCCGAATTTGACGAGCAGATCGCCGAGTCGCGCGAACATGCTGAGGCATTTCGGGCCCTCCTCGAAAAAGCGGCGAAGCGATTTGCGGCACTCGCCAAGGTCGAAGAAAAGCATGCCACCGCTTACCAGCAGGTGCTTGATCGCGTCCGGGCCGCCGTGGTTTAACTGCCAAGGTTTCACTGCCAGGGTCTAACGGCCAAGGTCTAACGGCCAAGGTCTAAAGGCGAACGCTCTTGCCCATTTTTATCCAGGAAAAATCATGAATACGTATCTTTGTATTGTTTGCGGCTTTGTCTATGACGAATCGGCCGGCCGCCCCGAGGACGGGATCCCCGCGGGTACGCTCTGGAGTGCGGTTGCCGAAGACTGGGCCTGCCCCGAATGTGGGGTTGCCAAGTCGGACTTCGAAATGGTGGTGGTCTAGGCCATGGGCGCCCCTTTGGTGATTGTCGGGACCGGGCTTGCCGGCTGGACGCTTGCACGAGAGTTCCGCAAGCTCGATCCGAACACCCCGATCGTCCTGGTCAGCCGCGACGAGGGGGCGTTCTACTCAAAGCCCATGCTCTCGAACGCGCTGGCTGGAGGTCGTTCGCCGGCCAGTCTGGTGACGACGCCGGCTGCGGCCGCGGCTGAGGCAATTCAGGCCACGGTCTTGGCGCAACGCGAGGTTGCTCGGATCGATACGGTCGCAAGGACCGTCGTACTGGATGATCGGGTCGTCCCGTATCGCGCGTTGGTGCTCGCGGTCGGTGCCGATCCGATCCGGCTGCCATTGCAGGGCGATGCCGGCGATCGGGTCTATTCGGTCAATGATCTCGTCGACTATGGCCGTTTTCACGCGGCGCTCACCACCGGTGCGCACGTCACTCTCCTGGGCGCCGGACTCATTGGTTGTGAATTTGCGAACGATCTCGCCGTGGCAGGGTATCAAGTGGATGTGGTGGATCTTGCGCCCCTGCCGCTTGGTCGCTTGGTTCCCGAGCGCGCCGGCCGGGCCATGCAAGTTGCCCTTTCTGCGGCGGGGGTTGGATTTCATCTGGGCGCCTCGGTCCGGGCGATCCACCGGGATGGCGCGCGGTTGGTGGTCGAATTGGTGCAGGCCGGATCAATGCAGGCCGAACCGGCTCAGTGCCGACGCCTGTCGACCGATATCGTTCTGTCCGCCGTGGGCTTGCGGCCCCGGACCGCACTCGCGTTGGCTGCAGGCCTGACCGTTGACCGCGGGATTGTGGTGGATTCGGCGCTGCGCACCAATGCGTCTGACGTCTACGCACTTGGCGACTGTGCTCAGGTTGGCGGTCAGGTCTTGCCCTATGTCCTCCCGCTGATGACTTGCGCGCGCGCGCTCGCTAAAACATTAACGGGCACGCCGACCGATGTGGTCTATCCGGTGATGCCGGTGGCGGTTAAAACACCCGCTTTCCCCTTAAGTGTGGTTCCCGCACCGCAGGGTATTGAGGGGGATTGGAGCTTTCTGGAATCCGACGGCGGCCTCGAAGGCCACTTCAAGGATCACGAAGGGCGTTTGCAGGGGTTCGTCCTGGGGGGCGCGGCGACCTCTCGTCGGGCTGCGCTTGTACGTGCAATGGGTCAGACGGTCTAGCCATCGTTACGCTCTAAAGCCGTGAGTGGGGCGCTATACTCGAGCGTTTTTCGTCGTAGAAACTTCCCTTTTCCCATGCCGATCTACGCCTACATTTGTGACGCCTGTGGCCACGAGCATGACACCTTGCAAAAGTTGTCTGACCCGGTGTTGACGGTTTGCCCAGCCTGTCATGCCGAACGTTATCGCCGTCAATTGACAGCTGCCGGGTTCCAGCTCAAGGGAACGGGTTGGTATGTCACGGATTTTCGCGACAGCGGTGCCAAGAAACCGGCCGCTGGCGCTGACAAAGGTGGCGCCGAGAGCGCGGGCCACAAAGACGGTGCGTCGAAGGAGGGTGCTCCAAAAGACGGTGGTTCGGGTGGCTCGGCCGCAGGGGAATCTGCAGGAGCGTCTGCCGCCGGAACTTCGGCCGGAACCTCGGCCGGATCTTCGAGCGGTTCCGAGTCCAGCGGCTCCAAATCGGCTGCGGGGTCGACGGGTGGGGACGGGGGTTCGGGTTCTTCGGGTCCAGCCAGTAGCCCGAGCTCGGGCGGTGCAACAGCCGGTGGTGGCGCATCCAGCTCAGCGAGCTCGGCTGGTGGGTCCAAAGCGTGAACAAACCGGCGCCGACCCTCATGAACCGCCTGCGTAGTTATCTGGTCACCGGGTTGCTGATCTGGGTGCCTCTGGTCATCACCCTCTGGGTCTTGAATCTGATCGTGAGCACCCTCGATCAGAGCTTGGCGCTGTTGCCGACCAGTTGGCAACCTGAACGCTTTACGGGACTCAGAATTCCGGGGGTTGGGGCCTTGCTCACCATCCTGGCGGTGTTGGTGACCGGGATGCTGACGGCCAACTTTCTGGGCCAGCGTTTGGTCTTGTTCTGGGAGGCCTTGCTGGCCCGAATCCCGATTGTGCGCACCATCTATTCCAGCGTGAAGCAGGTCTCGGATACGCTGCTCTCGGACAGCGGGCAGGCATTTCGCAAAGCGCTTCTGGTCCAGTATCCGCGCGCTGGCTGCTGGACGATTGCCTTTCAGACGGGGGTTCCTGCGCCCGAGGTGGCCCGCCGGGCGGGTGACGGCATGGTGTCGGTTTATGTGCCGACGACACCCAATCCCACTTCGGGTTTTTTCCTGATGATGCCAATGTCTGATGTGATCGAACTCGAAATGAGCGTCGATGAAGCACTCAAGTATGTTGTTTCCATGGGGGTCGTGGCGCCGGGCGTCAAACCTCCACCGCGGTCGCGCTGACCGCGCACTTTTCACCTTTTTACGAAGTTGTCCGTCATGAGCGCACCGTCTTTCGGCCGCACCTGCTATGCCGGTGCTGTGTCGGCCCAGCATCTGGATCAAACCGTTACGCTGTTTGGCTGGGTCCAGCGTCGGCGCGATCATGGTGGCGTGATCTTTATTGATTTGCGTGATCGCGAGGGCATTGTTCAGGTGGTTTGCGACCCCGACCGTGAGTCGGTCTTTGCTACCGCCGAACGGATTCGCAATGAATTTTGCTTGCGCATGACGGGTCTTGTTCGTAGCCGCCCTGAAGGCACGATCAACCCGAACCTCGGCAGTGGCGAGGTCGAGATTCTCTGCCACGAACTCGAGATCCTGAATCCGTCGGTGACGCCGCCCTTTCAACTCGATGACGATAACCTCTCCGAAACCACCCGCTTGACCCATCGGGTCCTGGACCTGCGCCGACCGCCGATGCAGCGCAATCTGATCTTGCGCTACCGCGTGGCCATGGAAGTGCGGCGCTACCTCGACGCGCAGGGATTTTTGGACATCGAAACGCCGATGCTCACCAAGAGCACGCCGGAGGGAGCTCGCGACTACCTCGTCCCGTCGCGGGTCCACGCCGGGCAGTTTTTTGCGCTCCCGCAGTCCCCGCAACTCTTCAAACAGTTACTGATGGTGGCCGGGTTTGACCGTTACTACCAAATCACGAAATGTTTTCGCGATGAAGACTTGCGCGCCGACCGACAGCCCGAATTCACCCAGATCGACTGCGAGACTTCGTTTCTGACTGAACAGCAGATTCG
>CAIPGD010000365.1 GCA_903864485.1 uncultured bacterium
CGCTCCCACCCGGTTTCGAGGCCGCCGCGCGCGAACGCTTTGCCGAGCGTTACAGCACCGGTGCGTCGGTGCGCGAACAGCACGGTCGCGACGAATCTCCATTCCTGCCGATGCCACCCGATGCGGTGATTTTTGCGCAGTCCGTCGAAGACGTCGTGGCGGTGGTCGATTGGTGCCGTCAGTACCAGGTGCCATTGATCCCTTACGGGGTGGGCTCCTCAATAGAAGGTTCGCTGTTGGCCAGTCAGGGCGGCGTCTCGCTCGACGTGTCTGGAATGAATCGGGTGCTTTCGATCCATGCCGAGGACGGGACGGCGACCGTCCAGCCCGGCGTGACCCGGATGCAACTCAATCGCGAGCTGGCGGGCACAGGGCTGTTCTTTCCGATCGATCCCGGCGCGGATGCCAGTATCGGTGGCATGTGCGCAACCCGTGCATCCGGGACGAATGCGGTTCGCTACGGCACCATGCGTGAGAACGTCGTTGCCCTGACAGTCGTGACAGCCGATGGCAAAGTCGTCCGAACCGCCCGCCGCGCGCGCAAGAGTTCAGCTGGGTACGACTTGACCCGCCTGTTTGTGGGCTCCGAGGGGACGCTGGGTGTGATCGTTGAAGCGACGGTGCGGCTCTATCCCCAGCCGGAGTCGATCAGCGCCGCCGTGGTCAGTTTTCCGGATGTTCCTTCGGCGATCAATACCGTGATTCAGACGATTCAAATGGGTGTACCGATTGCCCGGAGTGAATTTCTTTGCGAGCGGACCATTCGGGCGATCAACGCGTACCAGAAGACCACGATGGCCGAGCGCCCAACGCTGTTTCTGGAATTCCATGGCACCGAAGCGGGTGTGACCGAGCAGATCAAGATGGTGGAGTCGATTGCCAGCGAGTTGGGTGGGCAGAATTTTGAATGGGCGACCCGCCCCGAAGACCGTACCCGTTTGTGGCAGGCGCGCCATCACGCGTACTTTGCTTGTTTGCAGGTCCGGCCAGGCTCACGCGCCATTTCAACCGATACCTGCGTGCCGATTTCGCGACTCGCCGATTCGATCGAGGGGGCTCGCCACATTCTGGATAGTGCGCCGATGCCCTCGATGTTATTCGGGCATGTGGGTGACGGTAACTTTCACGGCATCATTTTGGTCGACCCACTCGACCAGGCCGAGGTGAATGAGGCCGAGCGCCTTAACGCTGAAATCGTTCGGCTTGCGCTCGCGGTGGATGGCACCTGCACCGGCGAACACGGCGTGGGTCTGCACAAAATCGACTTCCTGGTCGAAGAGCATGGGGACGATACGATCGATCTGATGCGACGAATCAAACGGGCGCTCGACCCAGTGGGAATTTTGAACCCCGGGAAGATCTTTCGCGCCTGATCGCTCAGGGTCCGAGGAGTTCTTGCGCCGACACCAGGAGTTCCCGCAACTGTTCAACACCAACCAACAGTTGGCGCATTTCCTGGCGATAGATCTCCCGGCTTTCGGGGGCCTGACCCATTGCCCACAACCAGCCGCCTGTCGCGTCGCGCTCCACTTCGCCCTGTGCTTCCATCTGGTGCAATTTGCGCCGTATGGTTTCGCGCGGCAACCCAGTCGCGGCCACCAGTTCTCGAATCCGTTGTGACCGTTTTGGCCATGGGCCAAGGGCCGGATCGGGCAGGCCGTCTTTACGCAATCGCCGCAGAGCGTCGTCACTGCGCAATAGCCCGGCACCGACAGTGACCGTCATTAGCGCGCTGGCGATTTGAGCCTGATCCAGATCACCGTGATGGTGTTCGCGCAGGTTTTGCAGACTCATTAAACGAAGGCGATTCAGGTGCAGCGCGAGCGCAAGAAATCCGCGATCGAACCCGGCTTCTCCGCTGGTTTCGCCGCCAATAGCTTTCGATGGCATTGGGCTCAAATGGTCTTTGGGTGCGGTGGGGGGCGTTTTCAAGGCAGCGTGGTGTTGAAAGCGTTATTCACGATTGGAAACTTTGTTTCATACCCCAACTTTGGGTTGCATTTTCGCGATTTGCCTAATTTGGGCGGCCGTTCGTCAGGTCGTCGCTACCTCGCCGTGCACTGATTTCAGGCTGATTTCAGGGCAATTTGCGGGGATCGGTGTTTGATTCGGCCTAAGGCACCAAAACCGAGCGCCCCTGGTGCACCAAGTTGAAGATTTTGGTGCGCCTAAGTGCGAATTGGATTCAGAAAAGTCCCGCTTTGGTGCGATTCGCTTCCAAATCCTGGGGCTTGATGGCGGTGCGCCCGATGGCATAGGGGTTGCAATGTGTGCAGTCGAGCGTCTTCCGCACGGTCACCCGCACTGTCTCCTCTCCTCAAATCCTCTATCAACACTCGAGGCTTTTTATGACCCAATCGAACTCTTCGAACCCTTCCGCTCCCAAGACTCCAACGACCCCGCGTCGGTCCTTCCTCAAGGCGGCAGCGGCGACTGGCTCCGTCGTCACCCTCTCTGGTCCGTCGATCCTTTTCGCGCAGGACAAGTCACCGATCAAAGTCGGCATCCTGCATTCGCTCTCCGGCACGATGGCCATCTCTGAGACCGCGCTCAAGAACACCGCCGTGATGACTCTTGAGGCCTTCAACGCCAAGGGTGGAATTCTTGGCCGCCAGCTCGAGCCCGTGATCGTTGATCCGGCCTCGAACTGGCCGCTGTTTGCCGAAAAAGCCCGTCAGCTGATTACCCAGGACAAGGTCTCTGCGGTCTTTGGTTGTTGGACCTCGGTCTCGCGCAAGAGCGTGTTGCCTGTGTTTGAAGAGCTCAACAATCTGCTCTTCTATCCGGTTCAGTACGAAGGCGAAGAGCTCTCGAAAAATGTCTTCTACACCGGTGCGGCGCCAAACCAGCAGGCGATCCCGGCGGTGGAATATCTGATGAGCAAGCAAGGGGGCGGGGCC
>CAIPGD010000366.1 GCA_903864485.1 uncultured bacterium
GCGAGGGTGTCGCCCAGGCTGACGCCGACTCGCACGGGGGGGCGGTCGGGGAAGCCCGAGGTGTAACGCAGGCCCCCCATGCATTCGGCGATGGCGGCAAAACCGGGGCGCTGGCTATAGGGACCGTCCTGACCATATCCCGAGATCCGGACCATAATTAGGGAAGGTCTGATCGCTTGCAGATGTTCCCAGCCCAGACCCCATTTTTCGAGCGTTCCCGGTCGAAAGTTCTCAATCACGATATCAACTGTCGACACCAGTTTGCGCACAATCTCGCGGGCTGCGTCGGTTTTGAGGTCGAGCGTGATGGACTTTTTGTTTCGGCTTTGGCTGTACCACCAGAGCGAGGTTCCATCATGCATCTTGCGCCATTTGCGCAGGGGGTCGCCCTCTCCCGGTGGCTCTATCTTGATCACCTCGGCGCCAAACTGGGCCAGGATCGACGCTGCGTAAGGACCTGCGATCAAAGATCCAAGTTCGAGTACCCGCACGCCCGCGAGCGGGCGAGGTGATGCGGCGGAATCCGTATCGGGCATTGGGATCGTACCGTTACTCCGGATCGTTCAGTCTGCTGTAATGTTTCTTGAGCGGATGACGTTGCCCCAATAGTCCGTGTCGCGCTTGACCAGGGCGCCGAGTTCTTCTGGGCCCAAATAGCGGGGCTCGATCCCGATGCCGGCGGCGCGCTGTCGCGTCTCGGGCTGTTCTAAGGCCTTTTTGACCTGCTCGCTCAGTTGCGCGATCACGGCGGGTGGGGTGCCCGCGGGTGCAAACAGTCCGACCCAGGCTTCCAGTTCAAAGCCCGGCAGACCAGCCTCGGCGGTGGTCGGAATATTGGGCAACATCGGGTGGCGGGTCTTGCTCGTGACGGCAAACCCTTTCAATTTTCCGGCCTGGATGTGCGACATCACCGACGGCGGGGTGGTAATGAACACCTGGACCTGGCCGCCCAGGACGTCCCGGATCGCATCGCCGGAACCCTTGTACGGTACGTGGACCATGTCGGTTTGTGTGGTCTGTTCAAACAGGGCCGTCCCCACATGCGACAACGATCCGTTGCCCTGCGAGGCGAAATTAATTTTGCCGGGCTGGGTCTTTACGTAGCTGATGAATTCGCGCAGGTTGTTAGCGGGAACTGAAGGGTGGGCTGCGATCACATTGGTCGCCGTCGCGATCAGCGCGATGGGAGTAAGTTCTTTTTGTTCCCACGGCAACTTGGCAAACATCGCGGGGTTGCCCACGTGGTAGGCCGAGTACGAGACCAGGAGCGTGTAGCCGTCCTTGGGCGCGCGGGTCACCAGGGGATACGCGATATTGCCGCTAGCGCCCCCCTTGTTTTCAACGATCACCTGCTGACCGAGCAGTTTGCTTAGGGGCTCGCTAATCAGCCGGGCTGAGGTGTCGACGACGCCACCCGGCGGGTTGGGAACGATCAAGGTGATCGATCGGGTTGGAAAACTTTGTGCGGCTACGGGCGTATTCAGGCCGCCAGCCAGCGCGACGGCGAGGGCACCGTGGAGCGCAGCGAGGGTTAATTTCAGCATCGAAGTCGGCATCAAAATCCCACCAAAAAAGAAGATTGTTCAGCTTTCAATTGTTCAGGCTTCGTTCTTATGGCGAACGAAGAGGCTCTGAGTCGCGCGGCCGATCCTGCCATCCAGATCATAGAGCGCAGACTCGGCCAGACCGCAACCGTCTGGCCCCAGATACGTCATTGCATCGAGCCCGATCCATTCACCCCGAGGGCGGCGCGAGAGGTTGATGGTGAGATCGGAGTTCATGAACAGGTGGGTATCGAAACTCAACACTTTGCTGATGCCGTTTCCACAGTCCGCGGCAACGGCAACGCGTTGGTAGGCGCTGAGGGTTTCGTTGTCAACTAAGGGCTTCGTTACCCGAAACCACACAAAACAGGGGCCGTTAAAAAACTCCCCGCGAGCGAGGCGGACTTCAACAAACTTGAAATACCCAACGGATTCCGGACGATAAAAGGGTGGGAAACAAGCGGGGCTTTCTTCGGGCGGTCTGACCCCATGGGGGTGATCCAGGAAATGAGCGGGCAGGTCGATCGGCGATTCCCGCTGGGCCAGCGCCGTAAACCGGGCAACGACCTTGTCGCCCGCGATCAGTTCGGCTGCCAGATGTGCTGCGTTTCGCCCCGCATACTCCACCCGAACGGTGACCTGTAATGGGGCGATCGGCACGGGGCGCAAGAGGTTCGACGTCAGGCGCCCAATATGCTGAAGACCCAGTGCGGCCGCTTCCTGCTCGATCGCGCGGCACACCAGGGCGCTGGGTGGGCCCGCATGCTGGTGGTCGGGGTGCCAAGGCCCGCGGGTCAGGCCGCTGCTATCGTATGCATCATCGGTCCGGCGGGCGTAGGCCCAGTCGGGCAAAACAACAGGAGTTGGATTCATGAACGGTGAAAGTCGTATGGGGATCGTCAGGATTCAGCAAATCATCCTATCGTTTTTCTGGGTTTTGAGTGCTTTTACGATTCTGATCGGAGGGCCTGCCATGGCGATCGAAGAGCCGGAATACACGGTCGAGCGCAAAACTGAACGTTTCGAGATCCGTCAGTACCGCCCCCTCATCGTGGCTGAGACGTTCGTCGACGGGGATCTCGGCGACGCCTCCAACGCGGGGTTTCGTCGCATTGCAGCCTACATTTTTGGCGACAATCAATCGGCTCGTTCGGTGGATGGTCAGGCAGCGGGTTCAGCGAAGGAGACCATCGCGATGACTGCGCCGGTGACTGTAGAACCGCAGGCGCTCGTTGCCAGTAAGGCGATGGACGCCAACCGGTGGCGGATTCACTTTGTCATGCCCAAGCAATATTCGATGGCGAGTCTGCCGCGGCCAACCAATCCCCTGGTGATCCTGCGTGAAGTCCCATCCAAACGCTATGCAGTGCTGTCATTTTCTGGATTCACAGGAGTCGACAAGAGCCAGGCCCTCACCGAAGAACTGATCGCATGGGTTAAATCGCAAGGGTTGTCCCCTGTCGCCTCACCGCAGATGGCTCGCTACGATCCACCCTGGCGTTTGCCGTTCTTTCGGCGTAACGAAATTCTTCTCGAGATCGGGACGCCCTAGGGAATCCCCGGGGGTGATTTCGGTTGTGTAGTTGGGTGCCCATCGGTCAAGCTCCGCCCGAAAGGAGTTGACATGAACCCATACCGATTTTCATTCTCATTGGCATCCGCAGCGCGCAGGTCGGTCCTGGTTGCTGCGGCGGCTTTGATCGCCCTGCCTTCGAGTGCCGTTTACGCCCAGTCGTATCCGACCAAGCCGATCAAGCTGGTCGTGACCTTTCCGACCGGTGGTGCGCCCGATATTCTGTCGCGTATCTTCAGTGAAAAGGCTCAGTTGGGCCAGCAAGTCCTGGTCGACAACAAGCCCGGCGCGGGTGGCAATATCGGCGCAGATTTCGTTTCGAAGTCAGCACCGGACGGACACACGCTGGTCATGGGCACCGTCGGAACCCATTCGATCAATGGGGCGCTTTACGAAAAAATGCCTTATGACATGGTCAAAGGCTTTGCTCCCATCGCGTTGGTCGCGTCGGCGCCCAATTTGTTGGTGGTCAACAATGACTTGCCGGTCAAGTCGGTTGCGGATCTGATCGCGTACCTCAAAGCCAACCCCAACAAGCTGTCATTTGGCTCGCCCGGTATTGGCAGCTCGGTCCACGTCTCTGGGGAGTTGTTCAAGTCAATGACCGGCACCTCGATGACGCATGTGCCCTACAAGGGGCGCCAGTTCGCCATCCCGGATCTGGTCGGCGGCAGCATCCAACTAATGTTTGACAATATGCCGTCGGCTTTGCCGATGGCGCGCGAAGGCAAGATCCGCGCAATCGCCCAAACCACTGCGAAGCGCTCGGCCGCCGCCGCCGATGTCCCCACGATTGCTGAAACGATTCCGGGCTTTGAAGCAACGACTTGGTTTGCGATGTTTGCGCCTGCAGGAACACCAAGGCC
>CAIPGD010000367.1 GCA_903864485.1 uncultured bacterium
CCGGTGTCGACGTCAGTTTTGATGTCTTGGGCGATGCGGCACATGAACTCGGCCCGGGGATGGTCGCACTGGGTACCACGCGCGTCATGCAGACGCTATTTCGGGGACGCCGCATCCAATCCCGCGGTTCCGAAGGTGGGCAGGTCAGTTCACGGCCGGACGATCCGCACTTACGCAGCCTGCACTGAGCGCGCCAAACTGCCCTTCCAATATGGCCTCTGTTCTCAATATCGCGGCTTATCAGTTCGTTCATCTTGACGACCCGGAGGCACTTCGAGAATCGCTCGAAGCAACGGCTGCGCGCTTTGATCTCAAGGGAACGATCCTGCTCGCACACGAAGGGATTAATCTGTTTCTGGCGGGCACCTCCGAGGGGATTAGATCGTTCCTTCAAACCGTGCGCAGCGACTCACGCATGAAGAACTTAACCGCCAAAGAGAGTTGGTCCGAGAAGCCACCGTTTCGCAAACTTCGAGTCCGGGTCAAACGTGAAATCATCCGGATGAACCATCCGACGATCCGGCCCGAGCTCGGGCGGGCGGTCGCGGTGGATGCAACGACGCTTAAGCGTTGGCTCGATGCGGGTCACGATGACTCAGGGCGACCGTTGGTGATGCTCGATACCCGTAACGATTTCGAAGTAGAAGCCGGTCAGTTTCGGGGCGCAATGACGCTGAATATTCAGAAATTCAGTGATTTCCCGCAGGCCATTGAGCCCGTACGTGAAGAACTACGGGGCAAGGCCGTGGTCAGCTACTGCACCGGAGGGATTCGATGTGAAAAAGCGGCGCTGTACATGAACGCGCTCGGCATGACCGATCACTGGCAACTCGATGGCGGCATTTTGAAATACTTTGAAGCCGTCGGTGGCGATCACTTCGAAGGTCACTGCACGGTGTTTGATGAGCGCCGTGCAGTCGATTCAGCGCTTGCCGCGCAACCGGAGCAAGCAAACGAATCAAGCGGACCGAACCGCCCGGTTCAATGCAGTGACTGAAACGCCGCCTTAGCCTGTTCGAGGGTGTAGGTGATTTCGGCCTCGCCGTGAGCAGACGAGAAGAAGAAGGCTTCCACGGCTGAGGGCGGGAAATAAACGCCGCGATCGAGCATGGCGTGGAAAAACGCCTTGAAACGGGTCGTATCCTGCGCCAAAACATCAGCGTAGCTTGCCGGCGAATGCTCAGAGAACACCATGCCGGCCATGCCCCCAATGTGATGGGCAGTAAAGGCGACCCCGGCGGCTTTGGCGGCTTCGTTGAGCCCCTTGATCAAAACACCGCAACGAGCGCTCAAACGGTCAAAAAAGCCCGGCTCAGAGATCAGCTCGAGCGTGGCGAGTCCGGCGGCCATGGCGATCGGATTACCCGACAAGGTGCCGGCCTGATAGACATTGCCCAGAGGGGCCATCTTGTCCATCACCGAAGCTGGGCCGCCAATCGCGCCAACAGGCATGCCGCCACCAATGACTTTGCCAAACGCGGAGACGTCGGGTTGCACGCCGCACCATTCCTGGGCGCCACCCAATGCCACCCGAAAGCCCGACATGACTTCATCAAAAATCAGCAAAGTACCAAACTCTGTACAGAGCTCTCGCAGGCCTTCGAGGAAACCGGTCGCCGGACGCACGAGGTTCATGTTGCCCGGAATCGGCTCGACCATCAGGCAGGCAATCTCCTCGGGATGCGCGAGAAACAGGCTCCGCACGCTCTCGAGATCGTTGTACTGCGCGACCAGGGTGTGTTGGGCCAGGTCAGCGGGCACACCGGCTGAACTTGGCGTGCCGAAGGCAAGCATGCCGCTACCCGCTTTGACCAGCAGACTGTCGGCCGTGCCGTGATAGCAACCTTCAAATTTAATGATCTTGGTACGACCGGTAGCCCCCCTGGCGAGACGCAAGGCGCTCATCGCGGCTTCGGTGCCGGAGCTTGTGAACCGCACCCGTTCGACCTGCGGAAAAAGCGCAACGATGCGCTCCGCCAGCTCGGTTTCCATCACGTTCGGGGCGCCATAACTCAAACCACGGCCCGCCGCCTCACGGACCCGCTCGAGGACCAATGGATGAGAGTGCCCAACAATCATCGGGCCCCAGGACCCAAGATAATCGACGTAGCGCTGACCTTCGACATCGGTCATATACGCACCGTCGGCCGATGCGATGAAGCGGGGCTGACCGCCGACGGCCCGAAAGGCCCTCACTGCAGAATTGACGCCGCCCACGAGCACGTGCTGTGCTCGTTCGAATTCAACTGCATTGGTCGTCATGGCAACAACATCCGGATCGAAAGGGCCAAAGTATAGCGAGGACGAGCCCGCCCCCCGCCCTGACCTACTTCTTGGATTTCTCTTTGGCCGCGGACGCCACCTTGGTGGTGGTGCTGCCGCTCGGTGCGGCAAGCTCTGGATGCTCGGCCAGCATGCTCACCCCATAGAGCGGTTTGTACGCACCCTGGTGGCAGGTTGCACAGTTGGCTTTGGGTGCATCGCCCAGGACGCCCAGACGCTCGGCCGGATACACCGGTTGTAGAGGATCAAGATACGTCGAGTTGAGATCGCGCAGCATCCGGATGCCATACCACGCCGTATTACGAGTGGGTGGATTATTGGCCCACTCTCCCATTGCGCGGGTGTTGTGGCAATAGGTGCAGTTGACCCCCAGTGCGCCTGAGAAATGCATCATCAGGCCATAGGTGTGTTCGGCATCCTTGGTGCCCATCGGATTGCTTCGGTCCGGCAAGGCGGCTTTTGAAGCGACCCGGATTTCGTTGCTCCCCTGTTCGCCACCCAACAGATAAGTTGAAAACGGATCCACCGGCAATGAGCTATAGCCGACCTTCAGACTCGGTTCATTCTGCCCGAACCGGTTACCCAGCATCGCATCAGGACGTCCCTTCGCAGCCTGAGCAGACCATATCTCGGCCGGTACCGGTTGACCGCGATGGCAGGTGAAGCAAGTGACCCCGGTGGCGCCGACGTGCGGCTTCCAATCGGCGTTGACGTGTTGGGTCATCTGCAACATGCGACGCGCAACGACTTTGGTGTACATCGAATCGTCCGCAAAATTCGCCGGGTTGTGGCAGTAAACACAACCCTGCTCGGGGGCGACCCAATTCGTGATCGCGGTCATGGTACGAACGAACTCGCCAGCGCTCAGATTGCCCAGGACCTGGACATTCTGATAAATCTGCGAGGCCTTGGGGCCTTCGCTCGAGGCGGGCGGCAGCGGATCAGGCGCCTGATGTTTGGGGATCTGGAGTGCGACCAGGCGGGGATTCGCCACCTGCTCCATGCCGTTGCCCCGATAGCCGCGCTGCACCGTATCCATCGGCGGACGTTCGCAACCTGTCAACAGCGCGGCCACACCCAAGAGCACCGCAAGGGAACGAAGACTCGCTTTCATTTGCCAGCTCCTGGTACGACGTTGACGGTGGCTCCGGCGGCCGATGGGTTGGCGGTGTACGGATCGACATATTCAGGCCAGATCTGCGGATAGGCTGGTGCCACATGATGCTTGACTGCCCAAAGGTACCAGTTGTCGACAACGGTACCGGTCAACAAGATCCCGATTCCCCCCGTGAGCGTCGTCAGCACGGCAAACCACCAGGCCCAACGGTGGATCGACTCCATGGTGGCGTTAAAGCCCATGGTCCAGCGCCAGAACAGGGCGGCTCGCTCCGTCGCGGTCCCGCGGTCGACAATCTGCTCGATTTCACGCTCACCACCGAGCCGGCTGACCGCAAGAATGGTTGCACCGTGCATCGCAAACAGCAGAGCCGAACCGTAAAGAAACACGATCGACAGCATGTGGAAGGGGTTATAGAACAAGTTGCCGTAACGCAGTGAGAAGGCCGCGGTCCAGTCCAGGTGGGGGAAGATCCCAAACGGCACCGCTTCGCTCCAGCTACCCATCAGCACTGGGCGAATAAACCCAAGCACCAGATAGAGCCAGATCGCCGACGCGAACGCCCAGGGCACGTGGGTGCCCATCCCAAGGGCAACCGCGCGGCGGTACATCCGGGTCCACCACAGCAGGATCGCGGTGGTCAGGAAGAAACCAGTGACCAGCCACCAGCCACCTTGATTGAGGGGCGGGAAGCGCAAGCCCCATTCTGGTCCGGGGGGCTCGAGCGCCAGCCAGAACAATTGACGCAGGAATTCTTTGGGATTCCAGTCGACCGACGCAAACATGTTGAGACCGATGATCTCAAAGGCGATGAACCCGCACAGTAGCGACGCGATTCCCGTAAAGCCCAAATAAGTCGGGCCAAACTGTGGGTCACCAAAGATCCCCAGGATTCGACTAAAGAAGCTCGTACCTGGTTCGCGCGCGTCGCTGGCCACCTCATGCGGTGCGCCGGGGTAGAGCGGGCCGCGAACCTGGACGCGGGTGAAGATGTTTTGATATTCAGCCATGACTGTTTCTCCTGCCGTCAGTTCCAGATCGGCATTTCAAGCCACCAACCCCACCACTCGGGCCATCCGCGGGTCCAGAACGGCCCGCTGATGACGATACAAATGGCGCTCCAGAAACCCGCGCTCAGGGCCAAAAAGAGCCCGAGTCGATGAATACCGAGTTGTCCGATCGACCAACCAATCGTGTCGCGGAAGTAAGAGTTCTCGTGTTCGGCGGTTCGAACGGTCTTGCCCTTTTGTGGATTGGCACCAGCCAGAATCGCGCCGCCGTGCATGCCGAGCGCGAGGGTTGTGGTGAAGAAGAACGTGATCGCCAGCATGTGCGCTGGGTTGTAATGAAAGTGCAGGTACTGGTAGCCGACGTTCGAGACCCAGTCGAGGTGACTCAAAATCCCGTACGGAAATCCATGACCCCAGGCGCCCAGTAATATGGGGCGAATCACGACCAGGGTGACGTAGGCGAAGATGGCTACTGAGAACCCGAACGGCACGTGGTATCCCATGCCAAGTTTTCGGCAAATCTCAACTTCGCGCAGTGCCCAGGATACGAAGGATCCAATCGCGCAGATGGTAATGATTTGCCACAGCCCGCCCTCCATGAGCGGCGCGAGACCGAGCCCGTATTTGAGATCGGGCGGCGCAATGCTGATCTGCCAGACGTTCCAGGTAGGGCCCTGCGAAGCACCATAAAGAATCAGCGCGGTGCCCAGTGAAGCAAAAAAGATCGTTGTGACTCCAAAGAATCCAACGTAAAAAGGACCGACCCAAAAGTCGAAGAGATCCCCGCCGAGCAAGGTACCTCCGCGGACTCGATACTTTCTTTCAAAACTAAGCATTGCCATGACCGAGGCTCCGTCTGCAGGCCAGATCGATAAAAAACCGAGGGTTACCGAATGAGGCTAGACCCGAGAGTCAGCCCCATCCGGCAACCGGGATTGCCAGGTGTTGTTACTTGCTGGTTCCAGG
>CAIPGD010000368.1 GCA_903864485.1 uncultured bacterium
CTATCTCGGGATCGGGCCGGGTGCGCATGCCAAGATTTCGCTGCCTGATCGAATCGTTCGTGAGACCCGGCCGCGTCAGCCCCGAGACTGGTTCGCAGCAGTCGAGGCAGGGCAGGTCGTCGAGACCCAACGGAATTTGTCGGTGGCGGATCTTCCGTTCGAATTCATGTTGAATGCGCTGCGCTTGACCGCGGGCGTGCCCAGCGAACTGTTTGCCGAGCGCGCGGGTTTGCCTTTTCAGTGCCTTTCCGTGGGTCTTGATCGGGCCCTGCAGCGGGGTCTGCTTGATCCGGATCCTTCGCGCTTGAGGGCGACGCCCCTGGGTCTGCGTTTTCTGAATGATCTCGTGGGGATCTTTTTGGCGGATTGAAATCGGCGCGTGAGATCGAGAGCCGAGCTTGATGCCCGGACTTGGTGCGAAGCCGTCTTTCGCACCAAATAAGTGCGAACTGGTGATTCGGTCAAGTCAGAGCGCACCAAAATCAGGATTTTTGCCATCATCGAGTGCGGCATGTTTTTCGCTTCGAGGGGCGGCTACCGTCTTGTTCGGTTTGCGCGGGAGTCCGAAAGACTCGACAATCGCGTTCCGATTAAGCATTTGTGCGGATCCCTTTTTCTGATTTTTCCCTGGAGTAGTAACAACCATGGCAGCCACCGCCGACGACGTTCTCAAGAAGATCGCGGACAACGAAGTTAAATTTGTCGATCTCCGCTTTACCGATACACGCGGCAAGGAACAGCACGTTTCGGTGCCGTCCACGATGTTTGACGCCGAAAAGTTCACCGAGGGCCACGCCTTCGACGGTTCATCGATCGCAGGCTGGAAGGGAATTGAAGCTTCCGACATGCTTCTGTATCCGGACCCGAACACGGCCCAGATGGACCCTTTCCGCGAGGAGCCCACTCTCAACATCACCTGCGACGTGATCGAGCCCAGCACCGGGAAGGGCTACGACCGCGACCCGCGTTCACTCGCCAAGCGCGCCGAGGCCTATCTCAAGTCCTCCGGAATCGGCGATGCCGCTTATTTCGGACCTGAGCCTGAGTTCTTCATTTTTGACTCGGTGACCTGGAACGTCGACATGTCGGGCAGCTTCGTGAAGATCGCTTCCGAAGAAGCCAGCTGGTCAACCGGACGTGAATTTGAAGGTGGCAATCTCGCCCATCGCCCCCCCGTCAAGGGCGGCTATTTTCCAGTGCCCCCGGTCGATAGCTTCCAGGATATGCGCAGCGAAATGTGTCTGATCCTTGAGCAAATGGGTGTGCCGGTCGAAGTGCACCATCACGAAGTGGCAGGCGCTGGTCAGAACGAAATCGGTACGAAGTTCAGCACGCTCGTGCAGCGCGCTGACTGGTTGCAGATCCTCAAATATGTGGTCCATAACGTCGCGGCCAGCTACGGCAAGACCGCTACTTTTATGCCCAAGCCCATCGTTGGCGATAATGGTTCGGGCATGCACGTGCACCAGTCGGTCTGGAAGGACGGCAAGAACCTGTTCGCTGGCGACAAGTACGCCGGCCTCAGCGAATTTGCGTTGCATTACATTGGCGGCATCATCAAGCACGCGCGTGCGTTGAATGCGATCACCAATCCTGGCACCAACTCGTACAAGCGTCTGGTCCCAGGTTTCGAAGCGCCTGTGAAGCTGGCTTACTCGGCCCGCAACCGTTCCGCATCGATCCGGATTCCTTATGTTTCCAGTGACAAAGGCCGCCGCATCGAGTGCCGCTTCCCTGATCCACTGTGCAACCCGTATCTCGGCTTTGCCGCGATGATGATGGCTGGTCTTGATGGGGTTCAGAACAAGATCAATCCGGGCGACCCGTCGGATAAGAACTTGTACGATCTGCCCCCCGAAGAGGACGCGAAGATCCCGACCGTCTGTCATTCGCTTGACCAGGCGCTTGAGTATCTGGACAAAGACCGCGAGTTCCTGACCCGTGGTGGTGTTTTCACGAACGAAATGATCGACGCCTACCTGGCGCTCAAACATGAGGAAGTCACGCGCTTCCGCATGACGACGCACCCGGTCGAGTTCGATATGTACTACTCGCTCTGATGAAATCACGTCCGGACCGGGCCCCCCACGCGCGGGTGCTTGGTCCGGCGTTGCGATCGGGCGCCCTCTGGGCGCCTCTGATATTGACGGTTCTGGCGATCGGTTTCTCCTCGATTGCCACTGCCCAAGTCTTTCGGTGTGAATCCGAAAGCGGTGTTCCGGAATACACCAACACGCCGCGCGCGAAATGTCGCCGCCTCGATCTCGCGCCGCTGACGACCATTCCCGCGCCGCCATCGAAGTCTTCTCCGAACTCATCCTCTTCGACCCTATCCTCTTCTGCGACTGCTCCAGCCTCAACGGCACGAAACGCGTCGCAGCGCCCAGGGGGTTCAGGGGAGGCCGCCCTGCGGGTCGACCCCGCCACCCAGAAGGCTCGCGATACCGATCGACGTCGCATCCTGCAAGATGAACTCGCCAAGGAGCAGGCCCGCCTGGATTCGCTGCAGCCCGAAATCGTCGCAGCGGAAGTTGCGTCGGCCAAAGGCGGAGCAGGCAAAGCTGCAGATCGACTGACTCGGCTACGCGAAGAACAGACGCGAACCGAAGGCAATTTGAAAGCGCTGAACCGCGAAATTTCGTTACTTAAAGACTAAGAGACCAAGGAAACCCAGCATGCGAACTACCAGTCCATTGCAATCGGCACCGATGATGGCCGAATGGGCTGGGCTTGAACTCGTCCCCAGCGGTGTGGTGATCCTTGACGAGCGCGGCCGGACGCGCTTTTTGAATCCGATGGCCGAACAGTTGTTGGGCGTGTCGGTGCGGGCGGTTGTTGGTCAGATGTTTTCGAGGCTCTTCCTGGATGGTTCTGCGATTGAAGCTTTGCTCGCCGATCAGCTGGCGGGCCGATTAGGCATCAAGCATCTTGATCTGCGCCTGGAACGGATTGGGCGAGACTCAGAAGACCGCCCCGTTCTGGGGCGAGACATGCGCGAAGGCCTCCAATTTGAATCGATTGCAGTCGCGCTCGATGCGAGCTTTGCACCATTTAGGGGCGTATTGCTGGAACTACGCGAGATTGATCAACGCTTGCGGGTCGATCGAGAAGAGCGGTTGTTGCAGTCGACGCAGGTCAGCCGAGAACTGGTGCGCAATCTGGCACACGAAATCAAAAACCCGCTAGGCGGTATTCGCGGCGCGGCGCAGCTTCTTGAGGCAGAACTCCCCAACGCGGATCTGCGGGAATACACCGGTGTCATCATTAAGGAGGCCGACCGGTTGCAAACCCTGGTGGATCGACTGCTCGCACCCCACCGCGTGCCGCGCATCGTCGATGACGTCAATATCCATGAAGTTTGCGAACGCGTGCGATCGGTGGTCCTGGCCGAATTCCCGGTCGAGCTCGAGATTCGGCGCGATTACGACGCCAG
>CAIPGD010000369.1 GCA_903864485.1 uncultured bacterium
GACCCCGGCGCGGGAACATTGGCCGGCGCCATGCCGGAGTTCTGGCCAACCGGTGTTGACCGCCCAAAAAAGAGCGCGAAAGCTGCCAGGGCCGCCAGGACGACGACGGCTAACAAAATCCAATTTCGTCGACCGCCGGACGCCCCAGAAAAATCCAGACCATCCGCCCGCGGCATTGGGGCACTGAGCGACGCGGCTGAGCGCAAGTCGCTCGGCTCCCCGGCCGGGCCAAGGGTCTCGATGAGAGGTTCCACACCCACCCCCAACATGCGTCCGTAACCCCGCAGGGCGCCACGGATAAACGTCCCGCCGGGAAGTTCATTCCAGTGGCCCTTCTCCATTGCATCAATCTGGCGAGCAGACAGACGCATCCGTTGGGCGGCTTCCTGGATCGACCACCCCCGGGCCTGGCGAACTGCCGCCAGTTCAGCCGCCGTCGCAATCCCTAGGGCGCCGGCACCTGAACCGCTATCTGGATTCATGTCTGTCATGGTCGGCTCATTCGTTAGTGGAGTGCCGTTGGGCGCTCAATCGGAATCGGGATGATTTTGCCTTCAAGGCGCTCTGCGCGGCGAGTCCGGTCTCGAACATCACCCGCAAGTTGCCCGCACGCGGCATCAATATCATCACCACGCGTGCGCCGCACAGTTGTCACGATACCAGCGTCCGAAAGCCTGCGCGCAAAGCGCGAGATGCGATCCGTGGTCGAACGCTGCAAGCCGGAACCCGGAAACGGATTGAAGGGAATCAAATTGAACTTGCAAGGCAGATCGGCAACCCAACGCAAGACCTGCTCAGCCTGAGCCTCGGAATCATTCACCCCATCGAGCATGACGTACTCAAAGGTCACAAAATCCCGAGGTGCCGATTGCAGATATCGGGAACATGCCAACCAGAGCTGATCCAAGGGGTACTTTCGGTTTAATGGCACCAGTTGGTCGCGCAAGGAGTCGACGGGCGCGTGCAATGAAACTGCCAAGGCAACCGGGCAGTCTTCGCGCAGCCGATCCATCATCGGAATGACGCCCGAGGTCGACACGGTGACACGCCGTCGCGACAGGCCATAAGCCCGGTCGTCGAGCATCAACCGAACCGCGGCGAGCGTAACCTCGTAGTTCAGCAGGGGCTCACCCATCCCCATGAACACGACATTCGAAATTTGACGTTCGGCACCCGCTGTCGTTCCGCCAAGCGCCTGCTCGGCCCACCACAACTGACCTATCACCTCATCGAGCCGGAGGTTTCTAGAGAAGCCTTGTTTGCCGGTGGAGCAAAAACGACAATCAACTGCGCAGCCGGCCTGGGTCGAAACGCAAAGCGTGCCGCGGCCGGTTTCAGGGATAAAGACCATCTCAACCGCGTTGCCTTCACCCACGTCGAGCAACCATTTGCGAGTCTCGTCCGCCGCCCGGTGGTCGGTCAGCACCGCTGGGGCCCGAATCTCGGCTTTCGCCGCAAGATGTTCGCGCAGCGTGCGCGCCAAATCCGTCATGGCGTCAAACTCGCTGACGCCACGCTGGTGAATCCACTTGAGAAGTTGCTGGGCCCGAAAAGGTTTTTCGCCCCAGCTTGCGCACAAAGCCACCAGCCCGGCGGCGTCCAAACCCAGCAGGTTTACCCGATCACCGACCAGGTCGTTCTTCAGGGGCGGGTTGGTCTCAGGCAAATCAGCGCGAGTGAATCGCCATGGCGGGGAAGAAGAACGCGATCTCGGTCGCAGCGGTCTCAGTGGCATCCGAGCCGTGCACAGCATTGGCGTCGATGCTTTGGGCAAAGTCGGCGCGGATCGTTCCTGGTGCCGCTTTCTTGGGATCAGTTGCACCCATCAGATCGCGGTTCTTAGCGATCGCGCCCTCACCTTCGAGGACCTGGACCATCACCGGCCCCGAGATCATAAAATGCACGAGATCCTTAAAGAAAGGACGTTCGCGATGGACCCCGTAAAACGCTTCGGCGTCGGCCTGCGAGAGCTGCATCATGCGGGAGGCGATGATCTTGAGCCCGGCCTCTTCGAATCGGGACAGGATGCGACCGATGACGTTGCTGGCGACCGCGTCGGGCTTGATGATGGAAAGGGTGCGCTCAATGGCCATGCGAACTCCGGAATTCGTTGACGTTTCAAAGGGAAAGCCCTCGAGTTTATCACGCGGGCTCGCCCGGATTTTTTGCCCACGCCGCGTAAGCCCCTCGACCGGGTGTCGACCACGCTCTAAGGGCAAGTCTCAACTTGAATGGTTTGGGGTGGTGCTCTAGAGTCCGCTACTTCATCACTTGAGGAACATTTCCATCATGGCTTTTGATAACCAACATCCGATGTTCGCGACGCAGGGTGCACTCTCGGGGGCGACTCGAAATCGAGTCCTGCGCAACACCTACGCGCTTTTGGCCCTGTCCATGATTCCGACAGTTCTCGGCGCGTTTGTCGGCTTGCGTACCGGTTTTTCGCTGCTCGCTGGCAGCCCCTTCATGGGCGCGATCCTGTTCCTGGGCATCGCGTTTGGATTTTTCTACGCCATCGAGCGCACAAAAAACAGCGGCCTGGGCGTCGCCCTGTTGCTGGCCTTCACCTTCTTCATGGGCCTGATGCTGACGCAACTGCTGTCGCACGTCCTCAGCATGGCGAACGGCGGGCGCCTAATCATGGCGGCGTTTGGCGGCACTGCAGTGATCTTCGGCGCCATGGCTACGGTCGCAACCGTCAGCAAACGTGACTTTTCGGGCCTTGGGCGCTGGATGTTCGTTGGCATGCTAGTCGTTCTGGTCGCCAGCCTTGCCAACATCTGGCTGCAATTGCCAGCACTGATGCTGGCGCTCTCCGTGATCGTTATTGGAATCATGTCAGCGTTCATCCTGATCGATGTTCAGCGCGTCGTGAATGGCGGCGAGACCAACTACGTGACGGCAACCCTGTCGATTTACCTCAGCATCTACAACATCTTCAGCAATCTGCTGTCGCTCCTGGGAATCTTCGGCGGCGAGCGCGACTAAGCTTCGGTGGCCGTCGGACTGACGGCATCGAGCACCGCAATTGATTCGACGTGTGAGGTCTGGGGGAACATGTTAACTACCCCAGCCTCACTGAGTTGCCACCGGCCCGACTGCACCAAGATTGCGCAGTCGCGGGCCAGAGTGGCCGGATTGCAGGACACATAGACGATTCGCGTCGGAAGGTGATTCAGCGGTTGCGCCAAGATCTGAACGACGGCCAGCGCACCTTCTCGGGGAGGGTCAATCAACAGACGATTGAACGGTGCTTGGCCATTCATCAAGTTCCAGCGTTCGACGGTCCACTCGAAGAGATTTTCAGCCGCGAACTGAACCCGGGCATTGAGCCCATTCAGGCGGGCATTTTCCTCAGCCCGGGCAACCAAAGAGGCGCTTCCCTCGATGCCCACGACGCTCGCCGCGCGGGTAGCCAGCGGCAGCGTGAAATTGCCCAGCCCGCAAAACAAGTCCAGCACCCGGTCACCCGGCTGCGGATCGAGTAACTGAAGCGCCTTGGCGACCAAGACCTGGTTAATCCGGTGATTAACCTGCGTGAAATCAGTCGGTCGATAAGGCATCACGACCCCGAATTCGGGCAAGCGATACGACAGCCTGGAGCGAAGCCTGGGTTCATCAGGCACCGATTGCTGCCCAGCAGGTAGCCCCATGGGGGGCAGTTCACCGACGGGCAACCCACTGGCGAAGAGCGCAATCGTATCGGGTCCCTTCGGCTGGAGCCAGACTTCCAGAGCATGTTCGATTGAGAACGCTCGCAATCGCGCCAGATCCTGTTCGGACGGAGGCTCAAGTACCCGCATGACGAGCGCAATCACCGCATCGTCGGAACCCGAATGCTGGTCCTC
>CAIPGD010000370.1 GCA_903864485.1 uncultured bacterium
TCGCGTTCCTGTTCGATCGACTCAATCAGGGTAGGTTCCACGCCGTTCTGCGCCTGAAGCCGGAAGGCAAGGGGGTGACGCCTGCGGGTTTCTGAGAAACGCTGAACCAGGGTATCCGTTCTGGCATTCAGAAAGATCACCTTGACGTCGTGGCCCTGACTGGAGAATGCAGCGATGTGATCGCGTAATTCTTCGGGGGAGTCGTCCGTGCGGACATCAATTGCGACCGCAACCCGGTTAATCCCCCGCGTGGCCATCAAGGGGGGGATTTCGCTCAGGAAACGCCCCGGGAGATTGTCGATACAAAAATAACCTTCATCTTCGAGCAAACGAAGCGCGACCGACTTGCCCGAACCGGAAATTCCGGTGATCAGGATCAGTTGGAGTCGTTCGGACGCGTGCTTAGTCGTCAAGGGGTTCTCCCGCAATGGCTCGTCGCTGCCGTTCGGCAAAGAGTTGGGTGGTCTCGATTCCGCGCAATTGCAGGATGGTATTGCGAACCGCGGCTTCGGTGAGGACGGCGAGGTTGCGACCGGCGGCTACGGGAACGACGACTTTGCGGATCGGGACTTCGAGCACTTCCTGGGTTTGGGCTTCGAGGGGCATTCGCTCAAAATCACCGTCGAGCGCCCCCCGTCGAACCAAGTGCATGATCAACTTGAGGCGCATGCGTCGGCGGACGGCGGTCTCACCAAAAATGGTCCGTATATCCAGCAGACCCAGTCCGCGGACCTCAAGCATGTTGCGCAAGAGCGCGGGGCAGCGCCCTTCAACTGCGGCAGGTCCGACCCGCGAGAATTCAACCGCGTCGTCTGCCACCAAGCCATGGCCACGGGAAATCAGCTCCAGCCCAAGTTCGCTTTTGCCCAGTCCCGAATCCCCTGAGATCAGGACGCCCATCCCAAGGACGTCCATGAACACCCCGTGCATGGTCGTGGTTTTGGCCAGCGCTTTGGCCAGCCAAATGCGCAGCGAATCGATCAGACGAGCGGCGGCCAGTGGTGTGCCATAAAGTGCCATGCCAGCCGCTTTGCAGGAGGCAAGCAGATCTGCAGGCGCTGTCAACTGATCGGCAAGGATGAGCGCAGGCGGACGCGCTGAGACGAGTTCGCTGAGCATCGCGGCACGACGGCCATTAGAGCAATTGAGGTACCACTTGAGTTCAGCCGGCCCGATCACCTGGATGCGGTCGGGATGGATCAGGTTGAGGTGGCCCACCAAATCGGAGGCGTCCGCCGTGGTGATCTCGTTGTCTGAGATTTCGCCCCCGTTGAGTTCCGTCAAAAAGAGCGTTTCGAGATTGGCGGCGATGAGCCTCTGAAAGCTGAGCGGCATCATCGAGCCCGGTTCAGGCAGCCGGGGGTTGGGGTTCCCAGGCCGAGAGAAGATGGTGGACTTGGAGGGGGTCGTCCAGGGTCATCAACGATTCCCGAACGTTTGCGTCGGACATCAGTTCAGCCAACTCAGACAGCAGCGTCAGGTGCTGTTCGGTTGACTGTTCGGGCACCAGCAGGAAAACCAACAAGCGGACCGGGAGGCCATCGGGTGCGTCGAACGGGATCGGCTCCACGCAGCGAATCACGCCTGCGGTGGCTTCCCGGAGACCTTTGATCCGCCCATGCGGAATCGCAACCCCGTCGCCTAACCCAGTCGAGCCCAAGCGTTCGCGCGCAAACAGGGCGTCAAAAACCCGCCCACGCTCCATCCCCTGATGGTTCTCAAACATCAGCGCGGCGTGCTCAAACAAGCGCTTCTTGCTAGACGCAGGCAGGTTTAGTTGAACATTCGACGGCGACAACAGCCTGGCGAGTTGGGTCATATCAGGGCGGCCTCATTCAAAACAAGGTTAACGCCCTGACTGAACCCTGTAAACCGAGGTTGCTGCGTCGCAACAAATCGCCGGACTCCGCCTACTCCGAGCCAACGGCTTCGACAGCGTCCTGGTGTTTTATGGCCTCATGGGCAAAGCCAAACCGCTGGGCCTTGTACTTGGCTACCTGCCGGTCAAGTTTGTCGATCAGCTCGTCAATGGCCGCATAAAGGTCGGGGCCCGAACACTCGGCGAAAAGGTCGCGACCCGGAACATGCAGGTTGATCTCGGCCTTCTGGACCAGCTTGTCAACGGACACGATGACGTTGACATCGATCACCTGATCAAAATGCCGTCGAATTCGTTCAAGTTTGCCGGTGATGTACTGACGCAGTGCCGGGGTGACGGCGACGTGGTGTCCGCTGATGGCGAGGTTCATGGTGGTCCTCCTGCTTGCACGGGGTCAGGCCGGGATGGCTGACCCTCGAATGGCGTCTGCCTGGTGGCAACATCTGGCTGAATCAGTGTGGCAGAACGGCGACCGCATCACAACGCCTTGCGCTGGGTGACCGCAGGGATCCGCAGGGATTCCCGGTACTTTGCGACCGTTCGTCGGGCCACGACAATGCCTTGTTCGCCCAGCATCTCGGCCAGCCGGCTGTCCGACAAGGGTTGCCGGACGTCTTCCGCCGCGACGAGCTGTTTAAGGAGCGCGCGAATGGCGGTACTCGATGCCGCGCCGCCCGTGTCGGTGGCGACATGGCTGCCGAAAAAGTACTTCAACTCGAACGTACCGGTCGGGGTCAGCATGTACTTTTGCGTCGTAACCCGAGAGATGGTGGACTCGTGAAGACCCAGCACTTCCGCTATCTCCCGCAGGACCAGTGGCCGCATGGCGACTTCGCCATGGGTAAAAAATTCGCGCTGTCGTTCGACGATTGCCTGGGCGACCCTTAGGATCGTGTCGAAACGCTGATGGATATTCTTGACCAGCCAGCGTGCTTCCTGCAACTGCATTGACAGGTTGTTCGGTCCCTTGTTGCGGCGCAGGATGCGGGAGTAGAGGTCATTGACCCGTAGACGCGGCATCACGTCGGGGTTGAGTGCGGCGGTCCAGCCGGCTTTGGTGCGCCGCACAATCACGTCCGGCAGGACATAAGCCGCCTCTTCACCATCGAAATCCTGCCCCGGCAGCGGTTGCAGGGTTCGGATGAGGGCTTGAGCGTCGCGCAGAGTCTGCTCGTCTTCCTCGTGGTCTTTGAGATTCAGGGCCTTTTTGAGACGCGTCCACTCACGCGCGGCCAGGAGCGGCAGGTGATCTTGCGCGATCGCGCAGGCCGCCTCCCAGCCGTCGACCGAAGGCCATTGCCGCCTGGGCAGCCGCTTTAA
>CAIPGD010000371.1 GCA_903864485.1 uncultured bacterium
CACTCATGCCAAGGCACCGCATGGGATTTGCACCACCGCCTGACGTCCCGATCGCGTTGATAACTCCACCCCGTACCGGTTTCCTCATGACTCAAAAGCGCCACTCTGCCAACCTGCACCCGAAGGGATTCCAATGACTCGAGAGCCGAACCCACCCGCACCAATAAGGGCAGCCCCCGAGCCGCCAGATCGGCGCGCAGGCTACGCAGGGACGCCAGAACATAGGCCACATGGCGCTCGTCGCACTCTGCGCTTTGCAGCCACTCCGGCTCAAGCAGAAAAAGCCCGATCGCTCGCTGAAATGTGGCGGCCGCCGCAAGGGGCGCGTGATCTCGAATGCGCAGGTCGCGCTTAAACCATACGATGGCCAGCGCATCGGGCTCGGGTGTGTTCATAGGCAAGGCATACGCGTCCCGTTGAGAACGGTCAGACCCTGCCGAAGAGCAAACTCAGCCCGGGTTGCGAGGGATGATCTTAATGGACGATCGACCGTTGACGTCGATGATATCGAAGATCGAAATTGATCCGGTGGCCGCACCGCTCGGCGAACTCGTCCCAAGGACGAATGACAACGACCTTCCGTCGACGGTCATCGCCGGAATTGCCTGCGGGGAGCCCGAGATTTCTAAACCCTGTGGCGCAACCAATTGCGGCCGAGTTGGCTGGCCTGATGGAATCGGTGCGCGTCGATCAAAGATCTGCAGATCCACCGGGTGTGCCCGTACGAGCTGACCGTATGCGAACGTGCCGGAGACTTCGATTGACCCATCGGCCAAATATCGAATCCCTCGCCCCTTAACCGAATCCGAATCGAACTCATGCAGGTGCCGCCGCCCATCGGGAAAAACGAAGGCGCCGATACCATCTCGACGACCCTCTCGAAATTCGCCGGCGTAAATCACTCCATCTGGAAACCGATAGGTCCCTGAACAGGTGAGCGGGGCAGCGCCCTTCGGGCAGGGCGTCAAACCGCCAGGCTGAGCCTGTGCAAGCGCGCCTCCCAACATCGTCGCGCTCGTGAATACAACCTGCAGCGTCAGCAGTCGCAAGGTGCCAATGCCCGGGGCCGTCAGTTGGACACCCAAATTTCGATCAATTAAAAGAATTTCGAGAGCCAGGATGGCATACCGAGCGCCTCACCAAGCCCCTTGGCAGGTCCAGTGACCGTATCAGCCTTCTTTGTGAAACCTTTAATCACAGCACGATAGCCTTTAACCTTGGCACAAACGTCATCTTGTAGGACCCCGAACAGCTGGGTGTTCTGTTTTACTTCCCAGACCGGATTGACCAGGAAATCAGTCGTTAATCCGTTCTTACCGGCAAGTGCATCGTAAGCCGCGGCGGCCTTGGCTCGCGCAATATTGCCCGATCCTGCGTCACCGTAGGCCTCCAGGAACGAGGTGTCGCCGCTCTTGAAGATCGTCAGAAAGCTACTCGCACAACCCGCCCCGCTGATGGGCTCTTTGACCTCAACTTCTGCCAACGTATCAGTGGCATAGATGGTCGGGGTCGGTACTGCAGAGACCCGATTCGTATTGAAATTATTCGTGGCGCAGGCCGAAAGCGACATCACGGTGACGCACGAAGCGACTAGACGAAAAGTATGAAAACTCATCACGAACTCCGAAGTGATTAAGATCGTTATTACCAGCCGGGGACAACCAGCAGGCTACGCCTCTATTGGACAAAAAAAGATAACGGTTTGGAGTCTAGGTGGTCAAACTGAAGGTTGTCAACGATATATAGTCGTTAACAGTACTGCCATCGATAAAACCTTGACCCCCGGGGGTTTTTCGGCATTGCGACTATGATTGGGACACATGAATCAAGCCCCCGCTGCCATATCGGCCCCCCAAGAACAGACCCCTGCCAACCATCAAGCCATTCAGGTTTGCTTTGACGGCTCGTGCCCACTGTGTCGAACCGAGATTTCGATCTACCGAGGACTCAACTCGTCCACCCCGATCGAGTGGCTCGATGTCAGCACCGAAGGCGCGCCACTTCCCCAGGGACTATCGAAAGCCAGACTGATGTCGCGCTTTCATGTGACCCGGGCAGATGGAGAAATCCTGAGTGGCGCACGGGCGTTTGTTGCCCTCTGGAGCCGATTACCCGGCTGGCGCTGGTTATCCGCGCTTTCCAGCATCCCAGGGGTGCTCGCAATAATGGAAGCGGCTTACCGGGGTTTCCTGATCATTCGGCCCTCAATGCAATGGATCTTTAGGGGCCTGAACGTCTCCCTTCTGCCGTCCACCATGATTGGCGACATGCGATCAAATCAGGCCGGCGAAACGGGCGCCGTTTGGATTTATCGC
>CAIPGD010000372.1 GCA_903864485.1 uncultured bacterium
GATCCGAACACATTACGAGTTACGAGGTTCCCAAGATGACGCACTCTCAGGGTCACATTGTTCAGTGCATCGGCGCTGTGGTCGATATCCAGTTTCCCCGCACGGGTCTGCCCTCGATTTATGAGGCACTCAATCTCGATGACAGCGCGCAGCATGCTGGCGTCGAGGCCGGGCTGACCTTCGAGGTTCAGCAGCAACTTGGTGACGGCGTGGTTCGGACCATTGCGATGGGTTCGACCGATGGCTTGCGCCGCGGGATGCCGGTGAATGCGTCGGGTGCGCCGATTTCGGTCCCGGTGGGTCCTGCGACCCTCGGTCGGATTATGGACGTGCTGGGCCGCCCGATTGATGAAGCAGGCCCGATTGGTACGGATGAGCGGCGCTCAATCCACCAGCCAGCGCCCAAGTTTGCGGATCTGTCGCCATCGGTGGAGTTGCTCGAGACCGGCATCAAAGTGATTGACTTGATCTGCCCCTTCGCGAAGGGCGGCAAGATCGGTCTGTTCGGTGGTGCGGGCGTGGGCAAGACCGTCAACATGATGGAACTGATCAACAACATCGCGAAGCAGCACGCTGGTCTATCGGTGTTCGCGGGCGTGGGAGAACGGACTCGAGAAGGGAACGACTTTTATCATGAGATGAAAGATTCGAACGTTCTCGATAAGGTCGGCATGGTGTTCGGTCAGATGAACGAGCCCCCGGGCAACCGCTTGCGGGTCGCGCTGACCGGATTGACGATGGCCGAGCGGTTCCGTGATGAAGGCCGCGACATTTTGTTTTTCGTGGACAACATCTATCGCTATACCCTGGCCGGCACCGAAGTGTCCGCGCTGCTTGGGCGGATGCCATCGGCAGTGGGTTATCAGCCGACGCTCGCTGAAGAGATGGGCAAGCTGCAGGAGCGAATTGTGTCGACCAAAGTCGGCTCGATCACCTCGATTCAGGCCGTCTATGTACCTGCCGATGACTTAACGGATCCGTCCCCAGCGACCACCTTCGCCCACCTGGATGCGACCGTGGTGCTGTCCCGAGACATCGCTTCGCTGGGTATCTATCCCGCGGTCGACCCGCTGGATTCGACCTCTCGCCAGGTCGACCCGAACGTGATTGGCGAAGAGCATTACGCCACGACCCGTAAAGTGCAGTCGACGTTGCAGCGTTACAAAGAGCTGCGCGACATCATTGCGATTCTGGGCATGGATGAGCTTTCGCCGGAAGACAAACTGGCGGTGTCGCGCGCGCGCAAGATCCAGCGCTTCCTCTCACAGCCCTTCCACGTGGCCGAGGTCTTCACCGGCTCGCCCGGTAAGTATGTGACCCTGAAAGAAACGATTCGTGGATTCCAGATGATCGCCAATGGCGAGTGCGATGCTCTGCCCGAGCAGGCGTTCTACATGGTGGGCACGATCGACGAGGCCATTGAGAAGGCGAAGACGCTCACATGAGTACGATTCACGTCGACGTGGTCAGTGCAGAGGCTTCGATCTACGACGGCCCCGCTGATTTTGTGGCGCTTCCTGGCGAGTCGGGCGAACTCGGGATTTTCCCCGGCCACACGCCACTGATCACCCGGATTCGTCCGGGTGCAGTACGGATCAAGGTGCCCGGGCAAAACGAAGAAGAGTTTGTGTTTGTGGCCGGCGGTATTCTCGAGATTCAGCCCAACCGCGTAACGGTGTTGGCAGATACTGCGATCCGCGGCAAGGATCTGGACGAGGCCCGTGCACTCGAGGCCAAGCGTCAGGCCGAAGAAGCCCTGTCGAACCGGGCCGCAACACTCGATTACGCCAAAGCCCAGGCCGAACTGGCCATCGCCGTGGCTCAGATCGCCGCCTTGCGGCGACTGCAGCGGCGCTGAGCGGCCGACCTGTCAGCCCACCACGAATGATCCACACGCCGCTTCGTAACGACACGTTTTTGCGCGCTTTGTTGCGCGAGCCCACCGAGTACACGCCGGTCTGGCTCATGCGTCAGGCGGGCCGTTATCTTCCCGAATATCGGGCCACCCGTGCCCGGGCCGGCAGTTTTCTCGCGCTGGCTAAAAACCCCGAGTTGGCCTGCGAGGTGACGATTCAGCCGCTCGATCGTTATGCGCTCGACGCAGCGATTCTTTTTTCTGACATCCTCACCGTGCCCGATGCCATGGGCTTAGGGCTGTATTTTGCAGATGGCGAGGGGCCGCGCTTTGCCCGCCCGCTGCGCGATGAAGCCTCGATTCTTGCGTTAGGAGCCCCCGATCCGAACCAGGAATTGCGCTACGTGATGGATGCGGTTCGCACGATTCGCGGGACGTTGGCCGGCCGGGTTCCACTGATTGGATTCTCCGGCAGTCCCTGGACGCTCGCGGTTTACATGATTGAGGGTGGCGGCACCGATGATTTTCGGGAGGTCAAGACGATGCTATATCGTCGACCCGATCTGATGCTACATCTGCTCAACGTGCTGACAGAAGCCGTGGCTGATTATTTGAACGCACAGATCGAGGCCGGCGCCCAGGCCGTGATGATCTTTGACACTTGGGGCGGCGTGCTGACCTCAAGTCAGTACCTGAAATATTCCTTGGGTCCGATGCAACGAGTCGTCGAGCGGCTGCAGCGCGAGCGCGACGAACCTGCGGGTGTGGGGTCGGGCGCGGGTGCGGGTGGGGGTGTGGGACCCAGCGGCACGAAGCGAGTACGAGTGCCCTCAATTGTGTTTACCAAAGGCGGTGGGCAGTGGCTCGAACCACTCTCGGCCTGCGGGGCCGATGCGGTGGGCCTGGACTGGACCACGGAGCTTTCGGACGCCCGCGCCCGAATTGGATCGCGCTGCGCATTGCAGGGTAACCTCGATCCGATGGCCCTGATGGGCGAGGACGCGCAGATTCGCGCCGAGGTGGCTCGAGTTTTTGAGAGTTTTGGCGTGCCGCAGGCCGGAACTGGGCATGTGTTCAATCTGGGTCATGGAATTTCTCAACATACGAGGCCCGAGGCCGTTTCGGCGTTGGTCGATGCGGTGCATACCTATGGCCGGAAGATGCGCGCACCGGGGGCCTGACGCAGGCCGCTGACCGCGTGCCAAATGGACCTGACGAATGGGCCTGACGAATGGGCCTGACGAATGGGCGGGCCAGGTGGGCGGTCCAGACGGGCGCGGTGCGCACCGGCACCCACCCGGTCATGAATCTTCGAGTGGGGCTTGCATCACGGCGAAGTTTGTGTTTATGCACAGATTCGGGCTGGACCTGTTTTCAAGGCGGCGCCCTAATGACCTTAGTCGATTCGTTCTAACGTCATGATTAAAAAAAGCTTTTTCAGGACGATTGGCGCTCCGATCGATGTGGCGCCAGCGCACAGTGCCGGCTTGAACCTGACCTGTGCCATCTTGCACACAAAGTTATCCACAGCCCATCGATGACGGCGACCATTTGGCACGTCGCGCTCGATGTCCCGTTGCCGGGCCCATTTGATTATTCGGCGCCGACCCCGTTGGCTGCGCAATTCGGGAGTGAAGGCGGTTCGGAGTTCAATCCGATCGGCGATCCGATTGGCGATCCGATTGGCGATCCGATTGGGCGCCGCGTCGTGGTGCCATGGGGCCGGACGCAACGGATTGGGCTGGTCACGGCGGTGGCTTCCGAGAGCGCGCTGGCGCCCGAACGATTGCGGGCAGTTGACCGATGTTTACTGGACCTTGACCCGTTGCCTTCCGAGTGGCTTGAGCTGGTTAAGTTCGCGGCGAGCTACTATCAGGTTGGGCTGGGTGAGTTGGCCCTCCCGGCGATTCCAGCCTTGTTGCGTAGCGCGCAGGCTTATCGGGCGCAGAAGCCGCGCGGCGGTGGCCCAGTCGAACGCGCGCGCACGGCCTGGACCCAAACGGCTGAATCCGTTGAATCCGCTCGGTCGGTTGAGCCCGCTCCGGTGCCTGAGCTCACGGCCGATCAGGCTGCCGCACTCGAGTCCTTGGTGCTCGACCGCGGGTTCAGGGTCCATCTCCTTTACGGGGTGACCGGGAGCGGGAAGACCGAGGTTTATTTGCGCGCGATCGACCGGGTGTTGTCACGTGATGCGCTGGCGCAGGCGTTGCTCCTGGTGCCCGAGATTGCACTGACGCCGCAGTTCGTGCGGACCCTGCAGTCGCGGTTCCCGGCATGGCCCCCGGCGGTTCTACACAGTGCGCTGCCCGAGGCTGAGCGTTCGTCGGCCTGGGTCGCAGCGCTTGAGGGCCGGGCGCGTCTGGTCGTCGGAACCCGTCTGGCGGTGCTCGCGCCCTTGGCACGTTGTGCCCTGATTGTGGTCGATGAGGAGCACGATCCGTCGTACCGCCAGCAAGAGGGCGCGCGCTGGTCAGGGCGTGATCTGGCCGTCGCGCGCGGGCGGATCGAGCAGATTCCGGTCGTGTTGGGTAGCGCCACCCCATCGCTCGAGACCTGGCATAACGCCGCTACAGGGCGCTATCACCGGGTGGATTTGCCGCGCCGCGCGGTTGCTCAGTCGATCCTGCCGGCCGTTCGCCTCATCGACATGACGCGGATAAAGACCGCAGAGGGTCTTGCGCCCCAAGCCGTGGCCGCGATTGAGGCCCGACTCCTGCGCGGGGAGCAATCGCTGATCTTTTTGAATCGTCGCGGGTATGCACCCGTGCTGGCCTGCCAATCTTGCGCTTGGGTGTCGAGTTGCCCGAATTGTTCAGTTACTCTGGCTTTGCACGCCCGAATGGACTCCGCAACGCGGGGCTGGCAATTAATCTGCCATCACTGCGGGCATTCTGATGCGGTGCCGAGGTCCTGCCCCGCGTGCGGTGAGGTTGACCTGGCGCCGCTGGGTCGGGGGACGCAGCGGCTCGAGGAGAGCATTGCAACCCGCTTTCCTTCCGCACGAATCGTGCGGATTGACCGCGACACCACGCGCCGTCGCGGCTCGACCGAGGCGTTGCTGTCGACGGTTCGCACGGGTGAGGTCGATATTTTGGTCGGAACCCAGATGATGGCCAAGGGGCATGATTTTCCACGCCTGACCTTGGTCGTGGTCCTGGGTGCCGACAGTGGCCTGTACTCCCATGATTTTCGGGCACCCGAGCGCTTGTTTGCCACGCTGCTTCAGGTCGCGGGCCGGGCCGGGCGGGCCGAACATCCCGGGGAGGTCTTGATCCAGACGCGTTGGCCTGGGCATCCCTTGTTTGCTGCGTTGCGGGCACAGGATTATTCGTCCTTCGCCCGTGGGGAGCTGCATCAACGCGAGGCCGCTCATCTGCCACCGTTCGCACATCAGGCCTTGTTGTGTGCCGATGCGACCGCGGCCGCGACCGCACTGGAATTTCTCGCCTTGGCCAAAACGGTCCTGTTGACGTGCGATTCGGGTGGGGCCGTAAATTCAAACGCAAACGCAAACGCAAACGCAAACCCAACCGCCAACGGCTTGGGCCTCGGCCTCGGGGCGATCCGAATTGCGGAGCCGGTACCGATGCCCATGGCTCGGTTGGCTGGGCGTGAACGGGCTCAATTGCTTTTGGAATCGTCATCGCGGCCGACTCTACAGGCCCTCTTGGTTCGGAATTTGCCCGCGTTACGGGCCCTCGGCAGTGCGCATTCGAAGGTGCACTGGCATTTGGAAGTTGATCCCCTTGCGATCTAATCGATGACCTCCGCTGCCCTAAATCCGGCCCAGCGCGAGGCCGTGCGTCATCTTGAGACCCCTTGCCTGGTTCTTGCGGGTGCTGGCAGCGGGAAGACACGGGTGATCGCCAGCAAACTGGCCTATCTGATCGACGAGTGCGGGGTGGCTGCGCCCTCGATCGCGGCGATTACCTTTACCAATAAGGCAGCGCGCGAGATGTTGGAGCGCGCCCGGACCCTCGTCCAGACCCCGATTGAGGGGCGGCGCAAGCCACTGATCTCGACGTTTCATGCGCTGGGCGTGCATTTTTTACGAACCGAAGCGCAGGCTGCAGCACTCAAGCCAGGCTTTTCGATTTTTGCGGCCGACGATTCGTTAGGGGTGATTACTCAGGCGCTCGGGACGACCGACCGCGTGTTGGCCCGAGCCGTCCAGTCGCAGATTTCGCTCTGGAAGAATGGACTGATCGAGCCCGATGAGGCGGTGGCACGCAGCACCGGAGATCGCGATCAGGCCGCGGCCCGCGCCTATCGGGAATATGCTGCAACACTCTCAGCCTATCAGGCGGTCGACTTTGATGACTTGATTCGGCTGCCAGTACGGATTTTGGAGCGCGACCTGGAGGTCCGCGAGCGCTGGCAGCGACGTCTTCGTTACCTGTTAATCGACGAGGTTCAGGACACCAATGCGGCCCAGTACGCCTGGTTGCGGCTGTTGGCGGGTCCGCTCACGCACTTTACCGCCGTGGGGGACGACGACCAGTCGATCTATGGGTGGCGGGGCGCGACGCTCGATAATCTGCAGCGCCTGGGAACGGATTATCCGACCCTTAAGGTGATCAAGCTCGAGCAGAACTATCGTTCGTGTCAGCACATCCTGAATGCCGCCAACCAGGTGATCCGCGCCAATCCAAAGTTGTTTGAGAAGACCCTTTGGTCCGAGCTTGGGCCAGGTGATCCGGTGCTGGTGAGTGCTTGTGAAGATGACGAGGAGGAGGCCGAACGGATCGCGGTGCGAATCTCTGCGATGAAATTCGAGCGCCGCGCGCGGTTCGCCGATTTTGCCGTGCTGTACCGGTCAAACCAGCAGGCAAGACTCCTCGAGCAGGCGCTGCGCAAGCAGCACATTCCTTACACCGTCACCGGGGGGACGTCCTTTTTTGAGCGAACCGAGGTCCGAGATCTGGCGGCCTACCTGCGGCTGCTGGTCAATGATGACGATGACCCTGCATTCATTCGGGCGGTGACGACCCCGCGCCGAGGGATTGGTGCGGCCACGCTGGAGACCTTGGGGGCACTGGCTGGCGAGCGTCAGTGTTCACTGCTGGCGGCGCTCTTTGAGACCGCGGCGGAGTCCAGGCTAGCGGCAAGACAGCTCGCCCCTTTGCGCGAATTTGGCGCGTTCATCCACCGATTTACCTGGCGCGCGGAGCGCGAGACCGTGGCGGTCGTCATCGATGATTTGCTAGCGGCGATCGCTTATCGGGACTGGTTGTTCGATAACGAACCCGACCGCCAGGCTTCACAGCGCTGGCAGAACGTCTGTGAATTTGTTGACTGGATCAAACGTCGGGCCGAGGAGGATGGGCGTAACCTGTTGGAGATGGCGCAACTGATGGCCCTGGCTTCGCGGCTCGACGGACGCGAGGACGATTCGGATGCAGTGCGACTCTCAACCCTGCATGCCGCCAAAGGGCTCGAGTGGCCTCACGTGTTCCTGGCGGGTGTTGAGGAGGGCTTACTGCCCTCGAGCGTTGGCCTCGAGGACGATGCGGCCGACGCCATCGTGCGGTTTGAAGAAGAGCGACGTTTAATGTACGTCGGGATCACCCGGGCGCAACGTTCGCTTCAGGTGTCGTGGTGCCGTCAACGCAGCCGTGGGCGCGAACGCGTGGCGGAGCGCGAGCCCTCGCGATTTATCGCCGAGATGGGCCTGGATCGAGCGTTAGAAAAAACGCCCGACCTATCGCCTGAGCAAAAGGCCCAGACCCCTCAGGAACGGATTGCGGCCTTGCAGGCCTTGTTGCGCAAGTCCTAGCGGATTTATTGAGCCCACGATTTTATTTAGCCGGCTCGTCAAATTTGGCGCCGCCGGCGTTGGCCATGTGCACCACGGCCCGACCCACTTCAACGTCGGCGTATTCCCCGCCGCCCTGAGCCGACATCAGGCCCTTGCCCTTGAGGGCCGAATTGAGCAGGCCAGGATAGCCCTGTCCAATCCGTGGCCCCCAGGCAGCGGCATCCCCAAACTTGGGCGCGCCTGCGGCACCAACGCCGTGGCAAGCGACGCACTGTGCGCTGTAGACCTCGAGCCCGGTTCGCAGAACCTGTGGCGCCGACGCATCCTTGATCTCGAATCGGGCGACCGGTCGGATCCGCGCCTCAATTGCCTGGGTCGACATGACGTCGCTACCTGCATTGGGCTTCTTGCCCGAGGTGACATAGCTCGCCAAGAGGACGATGACGATCACCGGGACGATGAAGGCCAGCAAAATCACTTTGATCAACTGCTGGGGGGTTTTGATCAGCGGTTCGGGCGCCTCATCGTCGGCGTGACCTTGATGATCGTTGGTTTTATTGCTCATCGCGCGGCTCTTGGGAGTTGATCAGGCAGAAGTCGATTTTTGGATCGGATGATACGGATCGGAATAAATTCCCAGAGAATGATACCCACGGATGCGAATTCGGTCACGCGACCGATGGACGCGAACGCGTGGACGCTCCCGAATCGACCGAGTATCATGGCGAGTCGTTGACAGAGACCCGCGCCTGTAGCTCAGTGGATAGAGTACTGGCCTCCGAAGCCAGGGGTCGCTGGTTCGATCCCAGCCAGGCGCGCCAACGGAATTGGCCTACACGGACCCCATTTGATCAACGGCAAGCCCTAAGGCGCTCATTGACTACCGGGCTGTGCGGGCGCCAGTAAGGCTTGGGCTTGGAGGCGGGATTCGATGTCAGTGACCGAGAGCTTGGATAGGTCCTTGGCGATGGTGTGCGCTAGGCGCTTCGTGACTTGCGGCGAGAGCTGCGCCCGGACTCGTCCCAGAAATCGCGGGGCGGCAATCAGAATCAGATGTTCATAAGCGCCTTCGCGCCGGGCGCCTTCGAGCCGTTGAGCCAACTGTCGGGCGAACTGCCCTTCGAGTTTGTCGTCCGTGCTCGTGCGGGGTTCGGCGCTATGGCCAGCGCCGTGAATCGTGCCATGGTGACCCGGCGATCCGCTTCCCCCAATCCCAGCACTGCCATAGTGACCTTTCGCATCGGCATGGCGCTCATGATCGCCCGGCCGGCTCTGCGGCTGCATCAGATCTTCAAGCTCCCGCAGTGGCTCGTCCGAGCGGGATTGAAAGATCCGCGCGCGGCTGTCATCGGCTACGGCGATCCAGGTTGTGTGTGAAGTGTGTGAACGGGGGGTCTGCATCGGGGTCTGCATCGGGGTCTGCATGTCGGGCTCTCCTGGATCATCGCTTCGCGCTCGGACTTGCAGTTAAGCATCTGCGGTGCCCAGGGCCCTCAGTGGGTTTTTGCGCCGATTTAGACTGTGAAGCCGATGAGTTGTTCGACCTTCAGTTTGCTTGAGCGGAGTTTTTCCCGATGACGTCCCCTGAATCCCCAGTGATCCCGCCCGCGAACAGGATGCCCGCCATGCACCCAACCCCGCGCTCCACCCCGCGGTCCTCCATGCCCTCCACGACTCGCTACAGCGAAGTCGGCCGGCGCATTGACGCCCTGGTGCGCACGGCTAATGTTCCGGTCGTGCGAGCATCCAGTGTGCTTTTCGAGTCGCTGGCCGCAGTCGACCTGGCCCTTGAGGACACGGCTCGCGGAGTGCGCCATGCGACCACGTATGGCACTTGTGGGGTGCCGACCACGATGGCCCTGATGGATGCGGTGGCTGAACTCGAGGGTTGGGGCGCAGCCCCGGCCCTTGACCGGAAAGGGCCAGGAACCCGCGCGGCTTTGGTGCCTTCGGGCCTGGCGGCGATTGCGCTGGCAGTCTTGACCTTTGCGGCGAGCGGAGATCATGTGCTGATGCCTGACAGTATTTATGGCCCGGGGCGGGCCCTGGCCCAAGGGCAACTGGCGCGGGCCGGGATTGAGGCCACGTTTTATGATCCGCGAATCGATCCGGCGGGTCTGGCGCAGCTCATGCGGCCGCGAACGCGCATCGTCTACCTCGAGAGCCCCGGGAGTTATACCTTCGAAATTCAGGACGTTGCGGGCCTTGCCGCAATGGCGCGCGAACACGGCGCACTTTCGATGATCGATAACGCATGGGGCAGTCCGTTGCACTTTCATCCGTTCGAACATGGTGTCGACGTGTCGATTGTCCCGCTGACCAAATACTGGGGCGGTCATGCGGACGTGTTGATGGGCGCGGTGGTCGTTACCGACGAACTTTGGCCAACCCTCTGGCGTACGGTGCGCGGCCTTGGGTTGTGTGTGTCGAGCGATGATGCCTGGTTGGTCTTGCGCGGGCTTCGTACGCTCCCGCAGCGAGTGGCGCAACACGAGGTGTCCGCGATCGCGGTGGCGCAATGGCTGCAGCGCCATGACGGGGTGGTCCGGGTGCTGCACCCTGCGCTCCCTGATCATCCGGATCATGCGCTCTGGCGGCGGGACTTTTCCGGAAGCTGCGGGCTGTTTTCAGTCGAACTCGAGCGCGGGCTCGAGAGCCGGGTGGCCGCCTTGGTCGAGGGCCGGCGCCATTTCGGTATCGGCTACTCGTGGGGCGGTTTCGAGAGCCTGATCATGCCAGCTCGCCTACAAGGACTGAGGACTACGAAGCCCTGGGACGGTGGGCCGTTGGTTCGGCTGCACGTTGGCCTCGAATCGGTGGCGGATCTCCTGGAGGATCTCGAGCAAGGTTTTCAGGCCATGGGGATCGCCCCCCGGTAGAATCGCCGCATGTTATCCGAGCACCGATTGCAAATTGCCGCCCGATTGGCGGCCGCCGTCGCGCCTCTTGCGGCGCAGGCGGGGCTTTCGCCGCCTGCGATCACGCTCGAGCGACCCAAACAAGCCAGTCATGGCGATCTGGCCTGCAGCATCGCCTTGCAACTGGCCAAGCCGCTCGGGCGCCCCCCTCGAGAAGTGGCGCAGGCGCTGGTTCTGGCCCTGAATCAGGATCCTCTGGCAGCGTCCTTGGTGGCCGGGGTAGAGATTGCTGGGCCCGGCTTTATCAACTTGCGAGTGACCCCCGCCGTGCGAACCGCCGCGGTGACCAGGGCACTGCACGAAGGCGCCGGTTTTGGCCGCGGCCAGCGGGGCGCGGGTCGACCGTTGTTGATTGAGTTTGTCTCGGCTAATCCAACTGGACCGCTTCATGTGGGTCATGGCCGGCAGGGCGCGCTCGGGGATGTGTTGGCAGCGCTCCTCGAAGCCGACGGCTGGGCCGTGTCGAGAGAGTTTTACTACAACGACGCGGGCAACCAGATCCAGAATTTGGCGCTCTCCGTTCAGGCACGGGCTCGCGGCGTCACCCCCGATTCGGCAGCCTTCCCTGAAGATGGCTACCGTGGGGAATATATCGCCGAAATTGCGCAGCGCTTCCTGGCTCGAGATTTGGTCGCAGCGCGCGATGTGGTTGCCTTAACGGCCAGTGGCGATGTCGACGATCTGGATGCGATCCGACGATTTGCGGTGGCCTGCCTGCGCCACGAGCAGGACCTCGATCTGCAGGCCTTTGGGATCCGATTTGATCGCTATTACCTGGAAAGTTCGCTCTACACCGAGGGCCGAGTGGCCGGTGCGGTGGATGCGCTGGTGCGGGCCGGACATGCCTATGAAGCAGACGGGGCGCTATGGCTGCGCTCGACGAATTGGGGCGATGATAAAGACCGCGTGATGCGCAAGTCCGATGGCACTTTTACCTACTTTGTGCCCGATGTTGCCTATCACCAGACGAAGTGGGAGCGCGGCTTTGCGCGCGCGATCAATGTTCAGGGCAGCGATCACCACGGCACGATCACCCGGGTGCGCGCGGGTCTTCAGGCGCTGGGTATCGGAATCCCGCAGGGTTGGCCAGATTACGTGTTGCACCAGATGGTCACGGTCATGCGTGGGGGCGAAGAGGTCAAGATCAGCAAGCGCGCGGGTGGATATGTGACGTTGCGCGATTTGATCGACTGGTCCGGCGCGACCCTTGAAAGCGGTCGGGATGCGGTGCGATTTTTCCTGATATCTCGGAAGGCCGACGCAGAATTTGCCTTTGATATCGACCTGGCTCGCTCCCAGAGTGACGAAAATCCGGTGTATTACGTGCAGTATGCGCACGCCAGAATCTGCTCGGTGCTCGCGCAACGCAATTCAAGCCCGATCGCCGATCCAGGCGTCGAGCCAGCTGTAGACGTTGCAGCCGTCCTGGCAGCCGATCTTGCAGCGGATTGTGCCGCAGATCTGACGTGCCTGAACACCCCGGCTGAAATCGCCTTGATGGCGCGTCTGGCACAGTGGCCCGATACCGTTCGGGATGCGGTCGATGAACTGGCGCCTCACCTTTTGGCCTATTATCTGC
>CAIPGD010000373.1 GCA_903864485.1 uncultured bacterium
CTTCCTCGAGGCGGTGCGGCAAATGAGTCTCAAATTGGGCCGTGGCAACTCCTGCTTCGTGCATCTGACGCTCGTCCCGTTCATTCCGTCGGCTGGCGAACTCAAGACCAAACCCACACAACACTCGGTGCAGAAGCTGCGCGAAATTGGGATCCAGGCAGACCTCCTGTTATGCCGTGCCGATCGGTACATCCCCGACGAAGAGCGCGCCAAGATTTCGTTGTTCTCCAATGTGGTGATCGATTCGGTCGTATCGGTGCCCGACCTCTCCAGTATTTATAAAGTGCCTCGGGTTTTGCAGGAACAGCATGTGGACACGGTCCTGTGCGAACTATTGCGACTCGACACGCCGCCTGCGGATCTCTCGCTTTGGGACCGACTGGTGTGGTCGCTCGATCATCCCGAACGAACGGTTCGGATTGGCATGGTTGGCAAATACGTTGACCTCACCGAATCCTACAAATCGCTGACCGAGGCGCTCACGCATGCCGGCATTCATACTCAAAGCCGTATCGAGATCGATTACGTGGATTCGGAACAGATCGAGCGCGAAGGTACTGCGATGTTGTCAGCCTTTGATGCCATTCTGGTTCCTGGAGGCTTTGGCAAACGCGGTGTCGAGGGGAAGATCCAGGCCATCCGTTATGCCCGCGAACATCAGGTTCCCTACTTAGGGATTTGCCTTGGCATGCAGTTGGCGGTGATCGAGTACGCCCGGCACTGCGCGGGGCTCGATGCCGCTAACAGTACCGAATTTGACCCCGCAGCGGTGCATCCGGTCGTTGGTTTAATTACCGAATGGATCGATCGGGAAGGTCAGGTCGAACAGCGCTCCGAGGACTCAGATCTGGGCGGGACAATGCGCTTGGGCGCCCAGCGCTGTCCGGTTGAGCCCGACACGCTGGCAGCCTCCATTTACGGTGAAGCGGTGACGGAGCGCCATCGCCACCGTTACGAAGTGAATAATCATTACGTCAGCCGTCTTGAAGAGGCAGGCCTGCGGGTGTCTGCGCGCACGCCGACTGAGGGCCTGACCGAAATCATTGAGCTTTCCTCATCGGGGCCGCAACCGCACCCCTGGTTTGTGGGCGTCCAGTTTCACCCCGAGTTCACGTCCACCCCGCGTGACGCCCATCCTTTGTTTTTGTCGTACGTCCGGGCAGCCATTGCGCAGTCGGGGAGGCGGCCATGAAGATTGCAGACTTTCAAATTGGTGGTGGGCGCCCCTTTTTTCTGATTGCGGGCCCCTGTGCGATTGAGTCTCGCGAACTGGCAATGCAAACCGCTGGCGAACTCAAGGCCATGACGGGCGAACTCGGGATCCCGTTCGTTTACAAGTCCTCGTTCGATAAAGCCAATCGCTCATCGGGGGCTTCATTCCGGGGACTGGGCATCGATGAGGGCCTGCGGATCCTCGCCGACGTTCGGGCCCAGATCGGTGTGCCGGTGATCACCGACGTGCATGAAGTGGAGCAGATCGGGCCCGCTGCGGCAGTCTGCGACATGCTTCAGACCCCAGCTTTTTTGTGCCGCCAGACCGATTTCATTCGCGCCGTGGCGTGCGCTGGGGTTCCTGTCAACATCAAGAAGGGCCAGTTTCTCGCGCCGCATGACATGAAGAACGTGGTCGACAAGGCGAGGGCGGCCGCGATTGAACATGCGGGTGGCGATGTGTCTGCCGGTCAGAACATTCTGGTTTGCGAACGAGGGGTGTCGTTCGGGTATAACAACCTCGTGTCAGACATGCGCTCGCTTGCGATTCTCCGCGAGACCGCATGCCCCGTGGTTTTTGATGCAACTCATTCGGTTCAGTTGCCCGGTGGGCAGGGCACATCTTCGGGCGGGCAACGCGAGTTTGTTCCCGTACTCGCCCGCGCCGCAGTCGCGGTGGGGATCGATGGCCTTTTTATGGAAACCCACCCCGATCCGGCCAAGGCGCTTTCTGATGGGCCCAATGCCTGGCCACTTGGCCGGATGCGAGAGCTACTCGAAACGCTGCTGGCTCTTGATCAGATCGTTAAACGCGCGGGATACATCGAAGCCCGCCTTTGATCGGGCGCTGTCACTCATTTCTGTTCAGGGAGTTTGAAGTCTGATGAGCACTATTGTCGATATCATCGGTCGGGAAATCCTCGACTCGCGGGGCAATCCCACCGTCGAATGTGACGTCCTGCTTGAAAGCGGTGCAATGGGGCGGGCAGCGGTCCCCTCGGGTGCGTCGACTGGCTCCCGTGAAGCCATTGAGCTGCGCGATGGCGACGCGTCGCGGTATCTCGGCAAGGGCGTGTTGACCGCGGTCGAGC
>CAIPGD010000374.1 GCA_903864485.1 uncultured bacterium
ATTGGGCAGATTTGGTGCGGCGCCATGATGCTCGAACACCTCGGCTACAAAGCCGCCCATGACGCCATTCTGCGGGCGATCGAAACCGTTACCGCCGAGGGCCCCCGCACACCCGATATGGGGGGTAACGCGACCACCCGCGATGTGGCCGGTGCCATCGCCCGAGTGATTGCCCTCGGCTGAGGCGAGGTCTGAGATCACGTCTGAGTTCTCGTATTCAGGTTATCAGTCATGTCGACTCCGCCCACCGATCGTTCGCGAATCACCATCACCCCGCCCGACGACTGGCACCTGCACCTGCGCGACGGGGAGGCGATGGCCGCTGTGTTGCCGGCAACGGCACGCCGGTTTCGGCGTGCGATCGTGATGCCCAACCTGAAGCCTCCGATCACAAGCGTTGCAGCGGCTCAGGCCTACCGTGAGCGGATCGTGGCGGCGCGAGAGCAGGCTGCGGTTCAGACTGAGCGCGCGCTGAAGTCTGCATTCGAGTTCGAGTCCGAGTCCGAGTCCGAGTCCGTGTCCGACTCTGAGGCGCATGCGATCCGCCAGTTCGAGCCGTTGATGACTCTGTATCTGACCGATCGAACGACCGCTGCCGACATCTTGGCCGCCAAAGCAAGCGGCTTGGTGCATGGGATCAAACTCTACCCGGCGGGTGCCACCACCCACAGCGATGCGGGCGTGACTGACCTCGGGAAACTACACCCCACGTTGGCGGCAATGCAGTCGTGCGGCCTGCCGTTTTTGGTGCATGGCGAAGTGACGGATCCTTCGATTGATATTTTTGATCGCGAGGCGGTCTTTATCGACCGCGTCTTGCAGCCGCTGCGCCGGGATTTTCCGGCACTCAAAATCGTGTTCGAACATGCTACGACCCGCGAAGCGATTCAATGGGTGCGCGAGAGTTCGGGGCCGGTGGCCGCGACGCTGACGCCCCAGCACCTCCTGTACGACCGCAATGCCTTGTTTGTGGGCGGGATCCGGCCGCACTGGTACTGCCTGCCCATCCTCAAGCGTTCGGTTCATCGTGAAGCGCTGCTGGCGGCCGCAACCTCTGGCGATCCGAAGTTCTTTCTGGGCACGGACAGCGCGCCTCATGCACGGGGACTTAAGGAGAACGCCTGTGGCTGCGCGGGGTGTTACACAGCACCCCATGCGATGGAGCTCTACACCAGCGCTTTTGATTCGGTGGGGGCACTCGATCGCCTTGAAGCATTTGCCTCGCACCATGGCGCTGATTTTTATGGCCTGCCGCGTAATCGGGGTTCGCTGACGCTTGAGCGACGGCCTGGGGTGGTGCCGGTTGAACTGCCTTTCGTAGACAGTGAGCGCATCGTGCCGCTGGCGGCCGGTGAGCCCTTGCAGTGGCAAGTGACCGCGCTCAAGAGCTGAGCATTATTGCGGACGGTGCGACTGGCTTTGCCCAAGCGCCGTGGCTCAACGCCTGGCGTTTACTGGAGCCCGAGCTCGGGCTGAGCCTTGATGCGTTGGCCGAGGCCGAGGCCTCGGAGCGTCTGGATCGCCTCAACCGGGTGGCGGTTTCGCGGGGACTTTTTTTGCGGGCCGAACAACCGTTGCGCTTTATTGCCCAGACTGAGGCAAAGACTGAGGCAAAGACTGAGGCCCAGGGCCAGATTCTGGCGATGTCTTACGAGCAAGCGGTCGCGACGTTCGGCGCAGTTCCAACCCGAGTCAACGGGCCGGGTGCCCTCCACGATCTTCTCAATGCCTTGGCGTGGCTGTGTTTTCCGCGGGTCAAGGCAGTTTTGCATTGGCTTCAAGCGACCGAGATTGCGCGGGACGGCATCGGCGCTGCGCGTGGGCGCCTTCGTGACGGAGTGACCTTACTCGATGAGAATGGGATTTTTTTGGTGGTTCGGAACCAGGTAGACGCAACCCGTCTGCGCGAGCGGGCCTGGCATCGCCTGCTGATCGAGGATCGCGCGCGCTGGGGCGCAGAGATTTTCCCGGTCCCACTGGGCCATGGCTTGGTTGAACGTCTGGTGCGACCTTACCCCGCGCTGACCGCGCATGTGCGACCGTTGCGCCTCCCGCCGGCCTGGTTCGCGGTTTCGCCGCTCGAACAAATCCGTCAGCTTGATCGCGTTGCCGCCGCTCGACTGCGCGCTCGCCCGCCGCTCCCGGGGGCGCTTGATCCCTTGCCGGTTTTGGGTATTCCGGGGTGGTGGGCGGATAACCTGGATCCCGCCTTCTACCGTGACATGCGTGTCTTTCGTCCGCGCCCCGGGTAAACTGTCAATGGGATGTGGGCTAGGCGATCGCTGTCGCCCATCGGTTCAGGCCGATGGCGGGGGAGGAAGGTCCGGGCTCCGCAGGGCAGGGTGCTGGCTAACGGCCAGGCGTTTGGCGATTTCGGTCGTCGGGCGACGGAAAGTGGCACAGAAAATATACCGCCGAAGCCGCAAGGCTGGTCAGGGTGAAAAGGCGAGGTAAGAGCTCACCGCGGGTCCGGCGACGGACCTGGCAGGCAAAACCCCACCCGGAGCAACATCAAATAGGCACGCGCAGCCCCGGTTTTCGGATTGGGGCGGCAGGGCGGCTCGCTCAAGCGTGCGGGTAGATGGCTAGAGCGACTCCGCAATGGGTCGCCCAGAGGAATGATCGTCACGCCGGGAAACCGGCGCACAGAACCCGGCCTATCGGCCCGCATCCCCCTTTTTCCGCAGCGCAGCGATCGACGGGTCGGGTGCGCTCCCCACTCTGATGACAACCCACTTGCACAGCGCCACCCAAGGCTCTGATTCAACATGATTTTTGCGTGATTTCGAAAATCTGAAATCGCTGCTAAGTCCTTGTCGCTATTGAAATAATCCCCATTCATGAGCTTGACCAGCGGTAGTTTTTTGGCTTAAAGTGGGGGACGGTGTCAAAACGTGGTGAGGAGTGGGGTGACGAGGCTAAAACTCTCGTCGCCCGATGGTGTAATCGTGTTCCAGGGAAGCTCAGCACTCAGCCTAGATCCAAAGGGTCGAATGACGGTCCCCGCGCGGCACCGCGACTCATTGGCGTCGCTTTGCGACGGGGCGTTGACGCTCGTTCGTCACCCGGATGGGTGTCTTGTGCTGTACCCGCGCCCGACCTGGGAGCAGCAACGCGAGCGGATCGCTGCGTGGCCGGCGAATGCCCGGGCCTGGCAGCGCATCCTCTTGGGTAGTGCGACCGATGTCGAGATGGAGTCCGCCGGTCGGATTCTGGTTTCGCCCGAATTGCGGATGGCCGCATCGCTGACACGCGATGTCATGTTGCTGGGTCTGGGTAATCGGTTCGAGGTGTGGGACGCCGGTACGCTCAGTGCCCGTGAGACCGAGGCGCTCACGGCGCCGCCGCCCGATGCCGTCGCTTCTTTTGCCTTCTGATGGACGCCCCGTTTCAACACCGGCCCGTGCTTTTCGAGCAAACGCTCGAAATGATGGCGGTTCGCGAGGGGGGCGTCTACGTCGATGCCACTTTCGGTCGCGGCGGGCATACCCGAGGGCTTTTGGATCGATTGGGCCCAGAGGGCCGGTTGATTGCAATTGACCGTGACCCCGAGGCGATCGCTGCAGCACGGGCAATTAATGACCCGCGCTTTTCGATTGATCACGCGCCGTTCTCTGAACTGGCGGACGTGTTGAAGGCCCATCGGGTGGTGGCTATTGACGGCGTCCTGCTTGACCTGGGGGTTTCCAGTCCGCAACTCGACGACGCCAGTCGCGGGTTCAGCTTTCGTCAGGATGGTCCCTTGGACATGCGGATGGATCCGACCCGGGGCGTCTCGGCTCGCGACTGGTTATTGGCTGCTGACGAAGCCCAAATTGCGGCCGCCCTCAAGTTGCACGGCGAAGAACGAGCGGCTGCACCGATTGCGCGAGCCATCGTAGCCAGGCGTCTTGAGGCCGGCGAAAACGCCTTGCGTGGCACCGCTGAACTTGCGGCTCTGGTTGCCAGGGTCGTTCGACGCCGGCCGGGCGCTGTCGCACCCGGCAAAGATCCTGCGACCCGGACTTTTCAGGCCATCCGAATCGTCGTCAATTCCGAACTTGATGAGGTTGCTGCGGTTTTGCAGATCGCAACCGATTGTCTTCGGCCCGGTGGACGTCTTGTGGTGATCGCGTTCCACTCGCTCGAAGATCGGATCGTGAAGCAGTTTCTGGCTCACGAATCGGGTCGGGCGGGATCGTCCACGAGCGCGGGGTCGCTCCCCGCGGGTTTGCGTGGCCTGCCCCCGCCCACGGGCGGCCAGCCGCAGGCGGCTCCTCGCCTGCGCTTATTGCCCCGAGTGTTGCCGGATGCGGCAGAAGCGGCCGCGAATCCGCGGGCTCGCTCGGCGGTCTTGCGCGGTGCTGAACGTCTGCAGGCGGTGGCGTGATGACTCGCATCGACATCGTCATCACGATCTTGCTGGTCCTGTGTTCGCTCCTTCTGGTGGAGTCCCAGCATAAGAATCGACGTGCCTACATTGAGCTCGAACGGGCGCAACAGGCCGAAGCGAAGTTGCAGGTGCAGTGGAACCAGTTACAGCTCGAGCAGTCGCGTCTGACCAAGACATCGCTGATTGCGGAAGCGGCAGCGCGCGACTTAAAAATGCAAGGGGTCGTCCCCGCTCGGACGCTCTACTTGTCGGAACCTGCGGGTGTTAAGCCATGAGAAAGACCCGGGTCCACTCGTTCACGCCGAACCCCTTGCTCAAGGTCAAGTTGCCGGCTGGGCGATCCAGGTTCGCGATGTTCATGATGTCCTGCGCGTTCCTGGCGCTGATTGCGCGGGCGCTGTGGCTTCAGGTCTGGTCGAATGATTTTCTCCAGCGCCAGGGCGAAGTACGCTTCATGCGAACCCTCGAGATGCCGGCCACGCGCGGTGGCATCACCGACCGCAACGGGGCGATTCTGGCGAAGAGCCTGCCCGCACGCGCGATTTTTGCCAATCCGGGGGATGCGCAACTCGAGCCCGCCCAGGTCAGTGAACTGAGCAAGCTCCTGGGAATGCCCGAACGAGATTTGGCCAAACGCCTGGCTTCTGACAGCAAGACCTTTGTTTACCTGAAACGTCAGGTCGATGCGCCGGAGGCCGAGAAAATCGCCGCCCTCAAGCTACCCGGGATCCACCAGTTGCGCGAGTACAAGCGGCACTATCCGGACGGTTCGACGATTGCCCATGTGGTCGGTTTTACCAACGTGGAAGATGCCGGTCAGGAGGGCATGGAACTCGTTCACCAGCCCGGTCTGGCCGGACATGCAGGTGCTCGTCGCGTGATGCTCGACCGAATGGGCAACATCATCGAGGATGTCGGCACCCTGCGCGAACCGCAGGACGGAAGCGACCTGCAGTTGTCGATTGATACCCGGATTCAGTATCACGTGTTCGACGCCGTGCGCGACGCCGTCAATCAGCACCATGCAGTGGCTGGTGCCGCTGTGGTCCTCGATGCAAAGACAGGCGAAGTGCTGGCGCTCGCTAACCTTCCAACGTACGACCCAAACGAGCGGGGCGCCTTGTCGGGCGCTCAACTGCGTAACCGGGTAATGACCGATACCTTTGAGCCGGGCTCCACTTTCAAGCCGTTCGCGATTTCGGCCGCGCTCGAGGCGGGGATCGTCAAGCCCAGTTCGATGGTCAACTGCTCGGGCAAGTTAACGATTGGCTCCGCATCGATTGGCGATGCCCATGGCCATGGAATCTTGTCAGTCGAGGAGGTGTTGCAGAAATCCTCGAACGTGGGCACCGCAAAGATCGCGCTGCAGTTGCCCCCGCAGCGGATGTGGGAACTTTATAACTCGCTGGGTTTTGGACAGGCGCCAGAGGTTGGATTTCCGGGAGCAGTGGCTGGTCGGGTGCGCCCCTGGAAGACCTGGAAGCCAATCGAACAGGCGACGATGTCCTATGGTCACGGGGTCTCGGTGTCGCTGCTGCAACTGGCCCGCGCCTATACCGTCTTTGCCCGTGATGGCGAAATCATCCCGCTGACCTTTCTGAAAAGCGAACAACCCGCGGTCGGTCAGCGGGTCATGTCGGCCGAGACTGCGCGGGCAGTTCGACACATGCTCGAACTCGCTGCCGGCCCAGGCGGTACGGCACCCAAAGCGCAGATCCCGGGGTTCAGCGTGGCGGGTAAAACCGGTACCGCCCATAAACTCGATGGCGGACGTTACGTTACCCGTTACGTTTCATCTTTTGTGGGGTTTGCTCCGGCGTCAAACCCGCGCGTCATCATCGCGGTGATGATCGATGAGCCCTCGGCGGGGGAGCACTACGGCGGAACCGTTGCGGCGCCGATTTTTGCCCGGATTGCCAGCGACACGATGCGGACCCTGCGCGTGACGCCGGATATCCCCTTGCGCGCGGAAACCGACTCTGGTGCCAAATCAGGGTCTGGTTCGGGTCCAGTTCCTGGGATGCCGCCGACAAGCAAGACCGCGCGCGCGCCGGCCCGCAGTCGAGGGAACGCGTGATGACGGCGCGCCCACCCACTGACGCGTTGGCGAGCGCCGGCATACTCTCACCCGCGGCTCTGGCCGCCGTTGGGTGGTTGCGACAGGGTGCGCACTGGACTCGTCACGCGCGACTGCGTCTCGATAGCCGTCAAGTGCGGCCAGGCGATGTGTTCGTGGCCGCGCCCGGTGGCAAAACCGACGGCCGGCGCTTCATTGCGGAGGCCGTTCAGGCGGGCGCGGGGGCGGTCCTTTGGGATCCGGCCGATGGCTTTGCCTGGTCAGCTGAGACCTATTCCGGGTTTTCCGAATCGGGGCGCGGTGTTGCCAACGCGGCGCTGATCGCTGCACATCGCAATTCGGGTCCGATTGCGGCTGAGTTGCTGGGACATCCCTCGGCGCGCATGGCGATCACCGCATTTACCGGAACGAATGGTAAAACCACCTGTTCCCAGTGGCTAGCACAGCTTCTGGAAAGCGACGGAACGCCCTGTGCGGTCGTTGGTACGCTGGGCGCCGGGCGATTTGGCCCGCTCGAAAACCTCACATCGCTGGGGCTGACCACACCCGAAGCCGTTGATTTGCAATCGATGCTGGTTGATTGGACCCACGACGGGTTGGCGGCTGTTTCACTGGAGGCCTCCTCGATCGGTCTCGCCGTGGGGCGTCTTCATGGCACTCAAATCAAGACGGCTGTTTTCACCAATCTAACTCGAGATCACCTGGATTTTCATCCGGATCTCGAGGCGTATACCCAGGCAAAGGCAGCTCTCTTTGCATGGCCAGGTCTGGCATCAGTCGTCGTCAATTGCGACGATGCGGTGGCTGACCGGATGCTCGAGGCGGCGCCCAGTCAGG
>CAIPGD010000375.1 GCA_903864485.1 uncultured bacterium
CACCGCCCGAAAGTGCTCCACCGTGTAAAGTGCGCCGGAACCGCTGCGGGCAGGGTGGAAGTTGTCCGAGACGATCACGTCGTAAGATTGCTTGCTGACTCGCACATAGCGGCGGGCGTCAGCCGCAATCAGATGTAAGCGGGACTGGGCGGCATCCGAGAATACGCGCCTGAAGTGCTTTGATGCATCTATTACTTCAGGCAAGAGTTCCACGGCATCGACCCGCAGGGTCGGATCCTCGGCGGCGGAGGATGCGGTCATCCCAGTGCCCAACCCCAAAAATAGCACGTCATGGGGGTTCGGATGCATCAGCACCGGCAAAAGGGCTTGACGGCCATCGACCAGCAGGGTCGAACTGCTGCCCTCTTGCTGCCGGTTGTTGATGCGCAGCCGCGCAACGCCGGCGGCATCTTCCACCACGCTGACGGCAGCCATGACCCCCTCCCGGTAGGCGAAGATATGTCCGCCTTCTGGAATATCGACGAAGGCCAGCGGGGGCGCCCAAAACGCCAAGGCGAGGGCAAGCCCCGCAGGGACCCAGACTAGGGAAGAAAGCCATGCCCCTCTGTCGATGAGTGCCAGATACCCCATCACGATCAGTAGCAGTGCGAATTTTGGGCCTAGCGCAGGGGTTATCAATACGCCAAAAAGCAAGGGTGCTGCCGCTGCCCCTAGGGTGTTGATGCCCAATGACCGTCCGAAACTGAACCCGGCTGCGTTCGCGCAGATGCTGAGGTGGCTGAACAAAGCCCCCATCACAAGAGTGGGCAGCCCGAAGGCCGCCAAGGCCAGTACCGCCTCGGCACCCATGGCCGCAGCCATGCTCATGCCCATTCCCTCAAGCCATGCCGCCTTGATAAGCTCGGATTCCCACAGGCTGGCCGCGCCGATTAGGCAAGCGCCAGCCAACGCGGCGAGCAGGCGGTCAGCCAACATTTCTGGATTGCCGATGCCCCTGAGCCAGCGTTGGTAAGCGGCGGCACCTAACGCACTGCCCATTAGATACACCGCAAGCAACAGAGCGAAGGTGTAAACCGTATTTTCGGTCACTTGACTGAGTACTCTGACCACCAGCACTTCATAACCGATGCCCAAGAGTCCGGTGAATGCCAAGTGCGCTAAGCAGACCGGACGGTTTGGCGGAGTGCGCACAAGCGGACATGTTTTCCCTGCGGAATTCTGCGGCAGCAAGGCCAAAGACAATACAGCGCAGAGTAGATTAAGCGCGATGCAGATGGCCGCCGTGCGGGACAAGCCGAGTTCAGGCATCAAGTAAAACGCGGTGCCCAGCACACCAAGCACCGCACCGAAGCTGTTGGCGGCGTAATAGGCGGCGATGGGACGGCCTTCGTCACCCAGTTGCGCAGTCACTCGCTCCATGGCTGGCAGGGTTGCGCCCATTGCCGCCGTAGCCGGCAGTAGCAGGAAGAAAGTGCCGCAAAATGCCACTGACCATTGCCATACCGGTATCGGCCGGACCCCGGTAAGGTCAAGCATCCACCCGCTGAAAACTGGCATCAGCGCGATCAGTGCAAGGCTCCACACGGCGATGCTGGCTTCACAGGCCGCATACCAGCGGACGGGGTATCCACTGCGTTCAATGCGCGGGCCCATCAATAAGGCGCCTGCGGCCAAGCCGCCGAAGAAGGCCGTAATCACCGCCAGCACGGCAGCAGATTCGTGACCCAGCCACAACGCGGATTGCTGGGTCCAGACAATCTGGTAGCCTAGGCCGGCGAAGCCGGAGACCGTCATCAAAACCAGCGATGCCCCCCGGCGCCAAGCACCGGACACGTTTGGATGCAGTGATAGCGAAAGATTGATCGACAAGCTTGTGCGGACTCAGTCTGGCGGTTTGTCGGTATCAGGCGCTGAACTTGACGGTATAGCCCCAAGAATCGAACCGGTAGGGGATTGCATTCATCGCCAAAGTGATGCGCCGACCCCCGGCGTTATGCGGAACCGCATGCATCAGATAACTGGGAAACAGCGTCAGGTCGCCCGGTTCGGGTTCGGGGCTGATCCACTTTGCCGCGCTGTAAGGGCCGGCCGTCGTACCGGCGTGGTCGTTCTTAAACGCGAAATCCGTGCCTCCGGGGGATTTCATGAAAACCGTCCGCGAGGACTCGTGAACAGGGGTGAGGTACACGATGCCGGAAATGAAGCTATTGGCATGATTGTGCATGGCCTGATAACCGCCCCTGTCCATCACATTGACCCACATTTCCTTTAGCGACCAACCCATGCGCTCGCCGAACAGGTGTTCGCCAAATTCGGCCAGCTTCGGGGTGATCAATCCCGCGGCCCTGACGAGCAAGGGGCTATCGCTGGGTTTAAGCGTCTCGGTATGGGTAAGATTGGCGGAGGTGTTATTGTCCTGTTCCGCTAAGTTGCTAAAATGTTCAACCAAGCCATCCACCAACGGTCGCGGCAGCATGGCAGGTATCCGCATGATGGGAATGGGAAAAATGCCGAAGACTTCGTCCATTTGTTTGACGGATGTTGATGGTTAATGAAGATGCCTGAGAAACCTTGAAGGTTGGCGGTGCGATGGCGTCACGCTAGGCGAAGATTGCCACCACCCGCGTCCAAGACCAGTACGCGGCGATGGAGCCAATGCTGTACAGCAAGCCAGCACGGGCCAGCGCGACTTGGGTCCAGCGTGATGCCACACGCCATAACATCCATGCGCCAGCCACGATCAACAATTGCCCGATTTCGACACCGGCATTGAAGGTCAGGAGGGCGGCCAGCAAGTGATGTTGGGGCAGGCCGATTTCTTTCAACGCACCCGCGAAGCCCAGTCCATGCACTAGGCCGAACAGAAAGGCCACCAGCGCGGGCCAGCGCCGGGTCAGCGTCTGTTCCTGATGCAATGCCTCGCCCGCCACCAGCACGATGGACAGCGCGATGGTGGCTTCCACCGGCGCTGACCGCAACACCAGCCAACCTAGGGCGCTACACGCCAAGGTCACACTATGGGCAAGGGTGAAGGCGGTGATGGTCCACACCAATTGGCGTTTGAAGCCCACCAGAAACAACAGGCCGATCACGAAAAACTGATGGTCTATGCCAGTCAGGATATGCTCGATGCCCAATCCCGTATAGGCCGAAGCGATTTCCCCCAGCCCGCGCCGGTCATCGGCGGACCCGTACAGGCGGACTGTCGGCTGGCCTGCCGTCAAGGTGTAAACATGGGATTGGCCATCTAACCAGAAAACCTTGACGAGTGCAGCCGAATAGCCCTTGCCTACGCCTTTGATTGACAACACGCCCTTCAAGCCATCTTCGCCGCAGCGCAACACATTCGCCTCGGCATGGCAGTCATCGGGCCATGCCGGTATCAGTTCCCCGCTGCTTGACCGTTTGTCGCTGACCGCTGTCCACTGCCACAGAAACTCGCCTTGCGATATTTCGCGCAACTGCATCTCGGCCATGCTCATTTCATGGGCTATGGCGCCTGAGTTGGCCAGCAGCATCAGGGTTGCCAGCAGTATTGTGCGGAACCAGCGCTTCATCGTTTCACAATCTCGTATTTTATCCGATATTTCTTGGCCAGGGCATGCACGGCGGCGGTGCGCTGTTCGGCTAGGGCGGCATCCTTCCAGTCTTGCAACACCACACCGTGCAGGGATTCGAAGACGGCAGGTTTGGGCGGTGTAATCGAATCGAGCCGGATAGCACGCCAGCCGTCACGGGTTTGCTGGGCCTGCCACACCCCAACCGGTGAAATTTCCAGCGCTTGGGCAAACTCGGACCCGTAGCTTTGCTCCAGGTTGATGCGTGGCCTACCCTTAAAGACCCGTAAGCCAGCCTTGGCATCGCCGGGTGTGCCGGCGTTCAAGTCATTCACAAAATCGCGCACCGCCGCTTCGGAGATGTCGCCTGCTAGCACCGCCTCCTGGAAATCGAAGCGGGCC
>CAIPGD010000376.1 GCA_903864485.1 uncultured bacterium
GCGCGCTGAACCCTTTGCATTGGGCAGTACCGAATTGATTCAGCTCGAGCTCTACCTGATGGAGCGCGCTCGCGGAATGCTGTTGGAGACCCCGGGCGTGCGGCCATGAAGTTGACGGCAATCGGCTGTACCATCATTCGAATCGCATCGATTTCAAACCAGATCATTAAACGGAAAACTGTCATGACCATCGGCACTCTTCAATTCAGAACACATGTTGCATCGGCGCTCGTCGCGATCGCCTTCATTGCTGCTGCTTCGGCCAGCGCTCAAACCGTTCAAATTTCGCTGAATGGTGCGCAAGAGGTTCCGCCTGTTGCGACCTCTGCCAGTGGCACAGGAGCCATCACAATCGGACCGGATCAGTCGGTGGCTGGGAGCGTGACGACGGTTGGCGTCGACGGCACGATGGCGCATATTCACCTCGCTGCAACCGGGCAAAATGGCCCCGTGATCGTTCCAATGGTCAAGACGGCAGAGGGTGTCTGGTCGATCCCGGCCGGAGCGAAGTTAAACGACGCTCAGTTTCAAAGCTTTAAGGATGGGAGCCTCTACGTCAATGTCCATAGCGCGGCATTCAAGGGCGGCGAAATCCGGGGTCAGTTGAAGCCCTAACTTGGGGCTCCCAGTTCCTGGGGCTTTCCTATGAAGCGTTTTTTCACCTTAAGCGGATTTTGCTTAAGCGCTTTCGCCACCGCTCCGGCAACTCCCTGGGTTCCGATTTCGACCAATCACGACCGTTCGGTGGTGATTTATGCGGATTTGGGCGCGTTTAGACGGGAGGCCTCGGTCGTTCGGGTTCGACTCTTGTTCGACCATCTCGGGGCTTCTGAGGACCCTCGACGCTCCTATGTCACCACGCGTGAATATCAATGTGACCGGGGGCTCGCACGGACACTGGACGAGCAATTCTTTGCTGAACAAATGGGCTCGGGCAAGGTTTTGCCAGCAGAGCCGTCCCCCGACTGTGAGCAGAAAATCGGAGACAATCGAGAGCGCACGCAGTGCGCAGCGCCTTGGAGCGCCGTTTTACCCCGCACGGTGGGGAATGACGTGTTTAAGGCGGTTTGTAAAATTCAGGCAGTTTAAATTTCAGACTACAAGAAGTGAGGAGACCATCATGACAAGCGATCGTCGCAATTTTTTCAAGACTTCCGCAATTGTTGGCGGTGCTGCGTTGTCGGCGCCAATGCTTGCTGGGACGGCGCAGGCGGCGGCGGGGCCCGGTGCTGCTGCCCAGCGCCTGGCAACGCCTGAGATGGCCCGTCGATTGACGGTTTTGAACTATCGCCGCGACGGCGCAACCCGCCTCGGTGTTCGCACGAATCGCGGTGTTCTTCAAGTCGATCGTGCTGCCAAGGCATTTAAGACGGTGGCTCCGAGGACGACCGACGATTTGATCCAGCAAGGGAATCAGGGGCTGATGGCGTTGGTCGAAAAGGCGATCGCACAGGGAAAGGCGGATTTGTTTCTCGACGAGTCGAGCGTCGAATATGCCCCTGCTGTGACGAACCCCGAGAAAATCGTCTGCGTCGGTTTGAATTACGCAAAGCATGCTCGGGAGACGAATAATCCAATTCCCAAGTTGCCGATTCTCTTCAATAAATTCAATAACACCCTTAATTCGCATAATGCGCCCGTCAAGGTGTCAGCGGTCAAAGCCGAGAAGTTTGACTACGAGGCGGAGTTGGTAATCGTCATGGGCAAGCGCGCCAATGACGTATCGGAGGCTGATGCGCTGTCCTACGTGTTCGGTTATGCGACCGGCCAGGATTTTACGGCTCGTGATCTGCAAATGCGCAGCAGCCAATGGATGATCGGGAAGACCAATGACGGCTTTGCCCCAATTGGCCCGCACATCGTGACAGCAGATCTGGTTGGGGATCCCAACAAACTCAAAATTGAGCAGTTAGTCAATGGCGAGGTTCGTCAGTCGTCAAATACTGAAGATATGGTGTTCAATTGCGCCCAAATTATCAGTTACACCTCGAAAATCTTTACGCTTGAGCCCGGCGACATTATCTTCACCGGCACGCCCGAGGGGGTGATCTCAGGCTACCCAGCCGACCGTCAGGTTTGGCTTAAGCCGGGTGACAAACTTGAAACCCGGATTGAAAAGCTCGGCAGCCTTCATTTTTATCTAACTTGAAGCGCTCCTGCGGGACGCGCCCCCCCGCCTAGCGGCACTCCAACCGGAGCGGACTGGTCACCGAGCGCGTGGCCAGACTGTTCCCTGATCGCCGACCGGAATATTGCCGATTCCCTTGAAAACGAATTTTTGTAGTCGTTTTCCTTCGTAGGTCTCGGTTGTGTAAATGTTTCCTTTGGAGTCCGTCGCGATGCTATGGACTCCATAGAATTGTCCGGGTTGTCTGCCGCCATCCCCAAAGTTCGTGATTTCCTGGAGTGTTTCGCGGACGATCACGCGGATTTTTTCGTTGGTCCCGTCCGCCAGGAAGATGAACTTCTGCTGGGGGTCACGCGAAAATGCAAGATCCCAGGCCGAGCCCGACGCGAGTGTTTGGCGCGCGAACTGCGCCTCGCGAACGAAGGTGCCATCCGGTTTGAAGACTTGAATCCGATTGGCCTGCCGATCGCAGACGTAAATCAGATCATCGACGCTGCGTTCAACGCAGTGCACGGGATTGCGGAACTGTTTCGGCAGGGGGGCGTTCGGATCGTATTTACCAAGATCTGAATCGTCTGGGCGGTTGCCATAGGCGCCCCAGTAACGCTTCATTTTGCCAGTGTCGGCGTCGAGAACCGCGACCCGCTTATTCTTGTATCCATCGGCCACATAGGCTTCGTTGGTCTTTGGGTCGACCCAGATTTTGGCGACACGACCAAAGTTTTCCAGATCATTACTCCCGGCATTTCCACCTGATTTTCCTATTTGCATCAAAAACTTACCGTCTTTGGTAAATTTAAGAATCTGCGCGTCTTTTTCGCCGTTTCCACCAATCCAGACGTTGCCCTTGTAATCGACGTGGATGCCGTGATTTGAATCAGGCCACTGATAACCCGCATTGGGGCCACCCCAGGCTCGAACCAGTTTGCCCGCTGGGTCAAATTCCAGCACCGGTGGCGCAGAGCTACAACATTCTCCGTTTTTCAGATCGAGCGCCAATTCATTGGGGTGAAGAGTTGACGCGCCCCGGTGAACAATCCAGACGTGGTCCTGATCATCGACCCAGATTCCAATCGTCATCCCCAGCAGCCAGTGATTTGGCAGGGCTTTTGGCCAGAGTGGGTCGACCTCAAAAATGGGTGCCTGAACGGTTTGGCCTTGGGCCTGAACTTCGTTCACAGGGGCCCGCGGGCCAAGTAGCGTCAATACGCCGAGACCGAGCGCGAGTGTGGCGCCAACACTTTTGATCGAAACCCATTTCATGGTCGTCTCCTTTCGTTATTGCTCTGGATCCTAGCGCAGACTGCCCCCATCATCAAGGTTGAGAAATTTCTTCAAAATCGATCAATGAATGTAAAAAAAAGCATTGATGGTGGTGTCCAGGTCCTCAGTGGGAAACAGTTTCTGAGCACATTGGTCAGACGCTTTTTTCGCGCCTGGTTTGGGTTGATGCTGCTGTTGGGCCTCCAGCCCCTCATTCAGGCGCATGAAATCCCATACGACCTGCGCATTCAACTGTTTATCAAGGCCGAGGGGGACCGGCTGGTCGTTCTGGCCCGAGTTCCGATGAGCGCGCTCGCTGAGGCGGATCTTCCACTGAGGGGGCCGGGTTATTTGCGGCTTGAGGGGATTGAACCCGCATTGGAGAATGCGGCAGCTCTGGCGCTGCTCGATAATTTGGCAGTTCTTGAAAACGGAGCGAGTCGCCAACCCAACAAGGCATTTCAAATCCGGGTGAGCTACTCAAGCGATCACTCATTCGCGTCGTACGCGCGGGCGTTGTCGCATCTTGAGGGTTCGAGAATCCCATTGACGCAGGACCTTTACTGGAAACAGCAATATCTTGATGTTGCGTACGACTATAAAATTAATTCGGCAGATTCCCGGTTTGTTGTACATCCCCGCTTCGATCGATTGGGACTAAAAGTCGTGACGACTTTGCACTTTCAGGCCCCAAATCACCCTGAAAGGGCTTTTGAAATTCATGGCGATGCAGGCGCCATCGAACTGGATCCTTCCTGGTTTAGTGCCGTTAAACGATTCAGCATTTCCGGGTCTGGTCACATCCTGGGGGGGTGGGACCATTTGCTCTTCTTATTTTGTCTGGCGCTCGGTCGGTCCAGGTGGCGGGATTTGTTCTGGTTGGCCAGTTGCTTCACCGTGGCCCACTCGATCACCTTAATATCAACTGCATTGGGCCTATTCCCAGATCGATTGTGGTTCGGCCCGTTGGTCGAATTTCTAATTGCTGTGTCGATCGTCTTAATGGCCGCTGAGAATGTACTCAAAACGCCCGATCGATGGCGGATGGCGCTGGTTTTCTTTTTTGGCCTGATCCACGGATTTGGCTTCGCATTTTCCCTCAGCGATGCACTTCAATTTTCAGGCTCTCACCTGCTGACCGCGCTCTTTGCCTTCAATTTAGGCGTCGAGGCCGGTCAGCTGGTTGCGCTCGGTGTCATGGCCGCAATTCTTTACGGACTCTATCGAGCCAATCGCCCTCAGGGGCTGGTCCTGCTAACTTCGCTGCTCGTGGCGCATACTGGGTTGCACTGGGCCGAGCAGCGATTTGACGTGCTCCGGCCCTTTATGCCGTTTCTGAGCGCGATCAGTTGAGTTCGACCGTTTGCCCTTCGGTCATGGGGATAATCCGGATGGGGCTACCCTTCATCGCCTCCTGAAACTCGGCCAAGGTCCCTTTGGCCAGAGGATTTGAGTTGTAGTGCATCGGGATCAGCATTTTGGGCTTGACCCAATTGCGGGCGGCATA
>CAIPGD010000377.1 GCA_903864485.1 uncultured bacterium
AGGGTCCTCGAAGTGCGTGCCCAATGCCTGCCAGAGCGTTTCGAATGGCGAGAGGCGCCATAATTTTGCCAGCCCCCGCCAACCGTCAGCGCGCACGGCGTGCTGCACGAGACCGAACGGGGAGGGCCGCTGAGCATCTAAGAAGGTCGGCGCGAGCGTGTCGTGGATTTCCTTGGCGCGGGCACAAAACGCCAGATATCTCCGCGCTTCGGCCGCCCCGGACAGTTCCCCGATCGCCTCAGCGGATCGCGGTGGGTCGGTGAACAGATCAAGGCGCGAACCGTCATCCCAGGCGTGACGTGCCAGCACGTCAACCGGGTTTAACCGCACGGCGTCGTCAAATGACGCGCCGCATTCATCAAAGAGGGCGTCAAAGACGCGCCGCATCGTGAACACAGTGGGGCCACCGTCAATCGCGCTGCCGCCGACGTCGACCTCGCGCATCTTCCCCCCGGGCGCGCGTCCGCGCTCGAGCAAAACGACATCGAGCCCACGGCTTGCAAGTGTCGCAGCCGCAGCCAGGCCGCCCATCCCAGCGCCAATCACAGCAATCTTCGGGCTTCTCATGCTCGGTCCTTGGTTCCCTGATGGTGTCACTTGCGAGGAGTTTTTATCCTCCAGCGAAAGTGGGTCGATGGCAAAAGTGTAAACTAAGCTTGACGTTTTAAACTGACAAGCAGTTAATACACTCATGTGGATTTGGTCCACGAAAAAACCCAAGATGCTTCAGAGGGGACAGGCTGTGACGACCACTTCAAAATCGATTTCGTTTGATCCAGACCTCTGGATCGAGAATGCCCTTCATAGTGCGCTCGATCGGGCAATGGAGGGCGAAGAGCAAGCGCCTCCTCGGCTCGCAGCAGCCATGCAACATGCCGTCTTTCCCGGGGGGGCTCGCGTGCGTCCACGCCTCTGTCTGGCGGTCGGGCTCGCGTGTGGGGTCAAGCCCGCTGGATTGCTGACAGCGGCCGCAGTCGCGATTGAGCTGTTGCACTGTGCTTCGTTGGTTCATGACGACTTGCCGTGTTTCGATGATGCCGATACCCGTCGCGGTCAACCGTCGGTTCATGCGGCGTACGGCGAGCGGCTGGCAGTACTGGCCGGCGATGCGCTGATCGTCCATGCATTTGATGTGTTGGGGCAGGTCATCGTGGCCGCGCCTGCGCGAGCGGCGCTCCTAATTCGGACGGTGAGTGGCGCCGTCGGGATGCCGGGGGGGATTTGTGCGGGCCAGGCCTGGGAGTGTGAATCTGCGGTCGACTTGTCCGCATATCAGCGCGCTAAAACCGGTGCCCTGTTTGTTGCCTCGGCGGTTGCGGGTGCGCAGGCCGCTGGTGCTGAAACAGCACCTTGGAAGCGATTTGGCGAGCGGCTCGGCGAGGCCTATCAGGTCGCTGACGATCTAAGGGACGTGGCATCGGATGCCGCCGAACTCGGTAAGCCCGTGGGCCGTGACGTAGCCCTCGATCGCCCGAGTGCAGCGCGTGAATATGGGTTCGGTGGCGCGGTACGGCGCTTTGAATCGCTGGTTGCTGATGCCATAGGTGCGATCCCGAACTGCCCTGGAGCTGGGGCGCTGCGCGGCATGGTTCAACTCGAAGCGCGTCGACTGGTGCCGCAAGAATGGCTCAAGCACGCGGCTTAACCGCGATTTGTTCAAGCTTGGAGTCTGACTGGCAGCCGGGATGGCTGGAACGCGCCCGACAGTGGCGCGACCAGCTGCTGATGAGCCCCGCGTTTCAGCGCTGGGCGGCGGCCTTTCCGCTGACGCGCTGGATCGCCGCACAGCGTGAGCAACAGCTCTTTGATTTGTGCGCGGGCTTCGTCTACACCCAGACGCTCTTGGCCTGCGTGCGTCTGCGCTTGTTCCAGGTTTTGGCGGACGGCCCGCTCACTTC
>CAIPGD010000378.1 GCA_903864485.1 uncultured bacterium
CTTGCGCTTTGAAGATCGCCCAGGCGGCGCTGTCGCCGTTTTCGACAACGCAACCCAGGCACTCGTTGAAGTCGTCCCTGGCGGGGATGACTCATTCGTGCGCTCGACCCTACGCAGCATGGCGCGCGACCGGCGACATGGTGGCGCAGGCTCGGAGGTGGCGTTTCACCTCGCGGGGCACGCCGACGGGCGCCTGACTCTAACGGACCCCGTCACTGGACGTCGACTCGATCTGGTGGCGTTTGGGACCGATAACGCCAAATCGTTCAGTCGCTGGTTACCGGTCCCAACGGGTCCAAGTTCCGTTAAAGTGTCGACAGCAAACGTTGTCAATAGCAACTAACGTCATGAAGGATTGACGACATGTCAGCAATTCTGTCTCCGCGCCCAGATTCAATCACGGCTGTCCCAGGGGGCGTGCCATTCGTTGCGCCGATCAACAGTTCTGATGACGCATTCAATCAGGCCCGCGCCGATTCGCTGATCAGCCCGAAGTTCTACACCACCGACTTCGAGGCGATGGATCGGATCGATGTGTCCTCGGTTCAGGCCGAGTGGGATCAGTTGATATCGGAATTCAGAAGCGACGCCAATAAGGATCACTTTGAGCGAGACGATGCGTTCGGCGCCGAGGTCATGGCGTTACCCGAGGGGCTACGCGACGAGTTCTTCGACTTTTTGATCAGTTCGGCCACGTCCGAATACAGCGGCTGCGTGCTCTACGCCGACATCCGCGCCAAGGTCAAGAACCCTGAAATGCGCGAGTTGATGGGCTATATGGCGCGGGATGAATCGCGCCATTCGGGTTTTATCAACCGTGCCCTCAAGGACTTCAACGTCGGGCTGGATCTGCCCGCGCTACGTCGTACAAAGGCGTATACCTTTTTCAAACCAAAGTTCATCTTTTACGCGACCTATCTGTCCGAGAAGATTGGTTACGCACGCTACATCACTATCCACCGGACCCTCGAGCAGCATCCGGAAAGGCGCTTTCACCCAATTTTCCGCTGGTTCGAACAGTGGTGTCTGGATGAGTTCCGCCACGGCGAAGCGTTCGCCGTTTTGATGAAGGCGGACCCGAAGCTGCAAAGCGGAGTCAACAAGCTCTGGATCCGTTTCTTCCTGCTCGCGGTGTTCGCAACAATGTACGTGCGTGACCACACGCGGCCCTATATGTTTGGGGCACTGGGCATGAAACCGGACGAATTCGGTTTTCAGGTGTTCCGAATTACCACGGCGATCTCGCGGCAGATTTTCCCGATCTCCCTGGATATTGAACATCCCGCGTTCCGTGCCGGGCTCGAGTCGATGCGCACCAGCTTCGAGGGGGTTCAGGCCGCTCAAGCGCGCGGAGGACTGCTCGGCAAACTTCAGGCACTGGGTGGCAATCTGAAGATCGCGGCGACATTCGTACGCCTCTTCCTGCGCCCGGTACACCGGCATGCGCTGCCAGACGACGTCCGCGTAGTTCCGGCCTGGTAAGCCGCGTGTTGGAGTCTGCGGCCCCGGCGCTATTCAGTGCGTTTGTCTGGTGGTTCTCGACCGGCATCGTGTTGTATCTGGACGGTTTGCCGCAGCACACCTTCCGCTGGAGTGTGCTCGGCTCGACGATCTTGATGGGCGTCGGGTTTGTAGGTTTGTACACCGTCGCCGATGACCAAACGGCAGCCGGCGCGTACGCCGGATTCTTTTACGCGATGCTCATCTGGGGCTGGCTGGAACTCAGCTATTACACCGGCTATGTGACGGGCCCGAGAAAAATCGCCTGCGAACCTGGGTGCGCTGGTTGGCGGCATTTCGGCCATGCGCTTGAATCGAGCCTTTACCACGAAGCGGCAATCGTGATCGCGATCTTGATCGTACTCGCGCTGACCTGGGACCAACCCAATCGGGTCGGCTTATGGACGCTTCTTCTGGTGTTCGGCATGCACGAGAGCGCCCGACTTAACGTGTTCCTGGGCGTACGGAATCTGAACGCGGACTGGCTCCCGCCGCATCTCAATTATTTGCGCGGGTTTCTTCGAAAGCGGGCGATGAATCCATTGTTTCCAGTTTCGATCACGATTGGAACAACAGTGACAGTGCTATTGACTCGCGCCTCAATGGCGAACGAAACCGGTAGTTTTGAAGCGGTCAGCATGGCACTACTCGCCACGCTAGGGGGCCTGGCCATGTTCGAGCACTGGTTGATGATTCTGCCTTTACCCACAAACTGGATGTGGCGCTGGGGTCTCGGAAATCGCGCACTTGCCGATATCGCTGGGCACTCAATGTCACCCCCTTCGTCTCAATCCGCGCCACCGCCCAGCATCGAAGCCGGCGTGGTCAGCCACAGCGCCTGAATCACCGTCCAAGAAAGCGCCACGATCATTCAAAGATTGACCGGGATAGGGCTTCTGGCCGCTCTGGCGGCCGGCTTCGCGTGTCTCTGGACACCTGACTTGGATCGCATCGAGCTTGAGTCTCGTTATGCCCGGTCGCCCTCACAGTTTGTTGATCTGAGTGGGCTGCGCTTGCACATGCGTTCGAGCGGCCCCACCATTCTGTCGTCGACTATTCCGTCGTCGACTATGACTCAATCCGACCCGTCGCCACAGCCCGTTCCGACTGTGGTTTTACTCCATGGTTTTGGTTCGAGTTTGCATACCTGGGAGGACTGGGTACCGGTTCTATCACAGGATTTTCGAGTAATCCGATACGACCTGCCTGGACACGGCCTGACCGGCCCCGACGCCCGTGGCGATTACACAGATGCCCGCGGAATCGTTGTACTTCTCGATTTACTGAACCACCTCGGGATTCAAAAAATCAGTCTCATCGGTCATTCCATTGGGGGACGATTGGCCTGGAACTTTGCCGCAGCCCACCCGGAACGCATCGAAAAGCTCGTCCTGGTCGCCCCCGACGGATTTGCCAGCCCGGGCTTTGAGTATGGCAAATCACCCGAGATCGGATTGAGCCTGCAAGCGATGCGCTATGTCCTGCCCAAAACCCTTTTGCGCATGAGCCTCGAACCCGCCTATGCGAATGCCTCGGCCATGACCGATCAGCGCTTGACCCGATACCACGAGCTGATGCTGGCACCCGGTGTGCGGCCAGCCCTGATCGCCCGTCTGGAGCAATCAATCCTGCAGGATCCCAATCCGATTCTGGCCAACATCAAGGTACCGACGCTCTTGCTATGGGGCGACCAGGACGCGATGATTCCGGTGTCCAATGCAGCCGACTATCTGCGCGCATTGCCCAACGCTCGATTGGTCAGAATGCCTGGCGTCGGGCACCTTCCGCAGGAGGAAGCCCCCGCGGAAACCGCCCTCACCGTCCATCAATTTCTGCAGTAAACAGCGTCACCGCGCCCGCCGAGCCAACGCGCCCGCCGAGCCAACGCGCCGAACCCCGCGCCGAGGCCCCTGGGCTAGACCCGCGCGAAGCCAAGCAGATGGGCCATGTCCTTAAAGAAAATGCGCACATGAGCCATCGGCTTTTTGCGAACCAGTTCTTTATTCATGTACGACTCAAAGGTCAACTGCTGAACATCGCGGTCGCGACAAATACTGACAAACCGTTCCCGGCGCTTATCGCTGCTGTACCAAAAGTACTGCATGATTCCAAGAACCATAAAGACCGTACCGTGGGCCTTCATGAAGCGTTTGCGAGCCGTCGCAAGCGCTCGCGCATCACCGGTGCTTAGTAATCCCTCGACGGCATCGGCGGCAAGCGACCCACCGACCATTGCGTAATAAATACCCTCGCCCGAAGCGGGTGCCACAACGCCCGCCGCATCACCCGCGAGCACCACATCGCGCCCGTTATCCCAGCGCTTGAGCGGCTTCATGGGCAGCGGTGCCCCTTCGCGGCGCAAGGTCACAGCGTCTTTGAGTCCGGTCGCTTCACGCAGGGTGCCGACCGCATTTTTTAATGAAAAACCCTTATCGGCGCTACCCGTCCCGACGCTCAGCGTATTGCCATGCGGGAACACCCAGCCGTAAAAATCTGGCGATACCTTGCCCTGATACCAGACATCGCAACGCGATCCGTCATAGCCCGGGGGTTTAACCGCGGGCGCTTCGATAATCTCGTGATACGCGAACACATATTGTGTTTCTTTGGCACCAGGGATGGCCTGGCGTCCCACGCCGGACTTGGCACCATCGGCGCCAATGATGGCGCGTGCACGGACGCTTTCGAGACGACCTTCTCCGGGCACCCTTCGATCGCGAATTCGATAATGAACCCGGCTGATGCCATCGGCATCGCGCTCGAGTTTATCGAAAACGCCGACGCGTCGAATCGCTCCGGCATCGGCCGCCCGGACCCGCAACCACTCATCAAAATGTTCGCGGTCGACCATGCCGACAAAGCCGCCTTCAATGGGCATGTCGACATTAACTGTGTTCGGCGAAACCATCCGTGCCGCGTTGGCGCGTGCGACCAACAAATCATCGGGAATCCGGTAATCCTTGATGAGCCGAGGTGGTACTGCGCCGCCACACGGTTTGACCCGTCCCGCCCGGTCGAGTAACAACACCGAGCGCCCCTTGCGGGCGAGTTCTTCCGCGGCCGTGGCGCCCGCAGGCCCACCACCCACAATGACGACGTCAAAAG
>CAIPGD010000379.1 GCA_903864485.1 uncultured bacterium
AAACCCACCCGTCCCATGGCCTCATGCACAGTCGCTGAGCCCAAAGCACCCAGGCCATCTGCGGATGCGCGATCCGCGCGGGTGATGTTGCGATAAACAACGCCGAGTTCGTACATTGATTGATCCTTCAGTTCCAGTACATGCCGTGCTTTTGTTTGAGATCGTGCACACCCGCCGATGCCAAATAATCGAGAAACGCCTGCACCGCCATTAATCGGTGAGCGTTGTCCGCAATCGCTTGCGGAATACCGCCAGAGAACGTCGTGATGAATGCGACATCCTCGGGTAATGTGCCGACGACATCAATGCCCGCAAAACCAATCAGCTCACTTAATTGCTGAAATCCTAAAGAGGCTTGACCACTGCCCACCAGCGATGCCACAGGCGTGCCCGGAGGCGGCACGACCAGGCGGTTCTTTAACGCCTCAGCGAGGCCCCATCGCGCAAACAGCTGCTCCAGATAGGCGCCGCTCGGGCCGGTGGAATAACTCAAGGTAGGACTGGCCAGCACAGCGGCTTTTAATGCCGCTTCATTCGTCAAGTCAGGGTGTGGTGCACCCTCTGGCACCGCCACTGCCACCGGTGAACGGACCCAATCCTGACGGCTGTTGGGTTGCAACTGTCCCGACGCTATCAAACGATCGATCGCATCGGACGCGAGCAGCACCAGGTCGAACGGCTCACCGGATTGCACGCGTTTCGCGGCATCGACCCCACCGACTGAATCGATGTGCACAGAAATGCCCGTGGAAAGGCGGTAGGTCTGGACCAAATCGGCGAGCAAGGATTTGGTCGCCATGGAAGAGATTCCACGCAGGACTAATGGCGGTTCAGGGGATTGCATGAGAGGTGAGCGCTTCCGAGATCGCGACACTGAAGACTGGTCGTCGTCTGTGAGGATACCCGCTGGGAACTGGAAATCGCCAAGTTCAAATGCCCTTGGGGTTGCAACTAAGAAACATGAGCAAACTCACAGTTCGAGAGCGAACCGAGCGGATAATAAATTTATCATGGTGATAAACTCAAACCGAACGCTCTGGTTGATTGATCCAGGTTCCTTGATCCGGCCCAGCGGGATTTTGCCCCGCCGGATCAATGTTCAAAAAGAAACTGAGGCCCAAGATGTCAGCAGTCAACATGAAGAAAGCGCCCACCGGTGCGTCGCCTCGATCATGTCCCTCGTGCGGCACTGGACGCCTTGAGGAACAAACCCGCGAACGCATTTTCCACCCCAAAGGGCAAACCTTGGTTGTGACCCTACTCACGTCGAGATGCCTGCAATGTGGAGCGGAGGCGACCAGTGCAACTCAACATGACGAGAATTTGCGTCGATTAGCCGCGCGCAAGGAACACTATGGGGAACGCCTGATGGGTGAGGAAATTTTCGCCCTTCGGCGACGGTATGGCCTGACTCAGCAGCAAGCCTCTCAAATCTTTGGCAAAGGAAAAATCGCATTCTCGAGATACGAAACAGAGGCGAGCCACCCAGACGAAAGCACCACCCGATTGTTGTCTCTGGCAATCTCAAAACCCGAGATTTTGAAATGGTTAGCGGACAAGAGCGGTGTTGAAATACCTCTATGGGAGGAGCGTTCATCCGACGATTTGTCAAAATCTCCGCATCCGGCCGACGACACCTTCCGGAAAGTGGTACACGCTTAAGACAAACAAAACCCCCAGCCACAAGAGCCAGCGGTCAGGCCCCAACAGCCCAACGGCCCACCGAAGCACGTCGGCCACTGGGCCGGTCCCGCCGACTGTAGCAACGCCATCCGCAAGCGGTTTGACCAACGATTGCATCAGTGCCTGCAAATAGTTCTGGGCCAGCAGAAACAAGGTGCTGCCGATCCACGCGCCATACATTGTTCCCATGCCCCCGATTACGACGACCAGTAGAACGTCGAGCATCAACTCGAACGAAAGTGAGGTGTCTGGTCCGTTATAGCGCAACCACATCGCCATGAGCGCTCCGGCCAAAGTCGCGAAGAGTGCCGAAATCACCACAGAAAGCGTCCGATAAATGACGGTTTGGTAGCCAATTGCCTCTGCCCGAAAGGGGTTCTCCCGAATCGCCTGCAAAACCCGGCCAAAGGGCGAGTTTACGATTCGTAGCAACAGTAGAAACGCGACGCAAACGATCGCGAACAGTCCCCAATACGCCAACAAACGTCCATCGGCCTGAACCGTAAAACCCAAGCCTTGAAGGGGCGTATCGCGCCAGTGAGCCGCCGCACTTAAGACCTCGGGCGTACGAAAGCTCAATCCGTCTTCGCCTCCGGTCCACTCGGAAAGTTGCGAGGCCAGGGTCTGAAACGCACTCGCAACCGCCAGGGTCAGCATCGCGAAAAAGATCGCCCGCACGCGCAAACTGAACAACCCAATCAATAACGCCAGAGCGAGCGAAGCCGCGACTGACCCGACCAACCCGATCCCAATCGACATCCAACTCGGGCCCAAACGGCTACAGGCGATCGCAACGCTATAGGCGCCGATGCCAAAGAACATCGTATGTGCAAATGAAACGATACCGGTGTAACCCAAGAGCAGGTCATAGCTCGCGACAAGCAGAACAAACACGAGAATCTTGGCAGCAACCGCGAGGGCCTTGGCACCCGGAAACAAGAGGGGTGCCAGCGCGAGTGTGATCACCAAGGCGATCAGGAGTGTCGACAGTAGCCGACTGCGCGGCAGATCGTTCGATAGAAGATAGCGAATCATGATGATGAATCAGCGAATCTTCGTTACAGGGCGCAAGCCCTCAGGGCGCCAGATCAGGATGGCGACCATGAGCGCGATATTCGAGAAAAGCGCGAGTTTGGGCGCCAGAAAACCCGTGTAGTTCCCCATCAAACCCACCAGCAGGGCCGCCACGAAGCTTCCCATGACGGATCCGAGTCCGCCAATAATGATGACGATAAAGATGAGGACGTTAACCTGTGCCCCGATCTGAGGCGTGATCGTCTGCTGATACATCCCCCAAAGAACCCCGCCCAGACCAGCCAGCGCACTGCCGGCAACAAACACCCCGATAAAAAGCCTTCTGACGGGGTAGCCCAGGCTCTCGACCATCTCCCGGTCCTCAACTCCGGCCCGCACCAACAATCCGATCTTGGTACGGCCAAGAATCATCATCAGAATCGCAAGTACGATCAAACCGATCAGAACCGCGAGCAACCTGAACCGTTCGATCGCGGCATCCCCGAGGATGAATGCGCCCCGCAGGGCCTCCGGCAGCGGTAACGGAATTTGCTGGGTCCCCCAAATCGATTTGATAAGCTCTTCGATCACGATCATGCCGCCCATCGTAATCAGGATCTGCTTGAGATGCTGACCGTATACAGGGCGCACGAAGAGTCGCTCGAAAACCAACCCCAGTACCCCAGTAGCCGCCATGGCGACCAGAATCGCCACCAGAACCGCCGCGATCTGCAAATGCCATTGCGGGGCGAGCAACCAACCGCCCGGCGCACCAAATCCAGTGGGCCCAAGCACCGTTGTCGCGATGAACGCACCGGTCGCGATGAAGACGCCGTGACCGAAATTAAGGACATCCATCAACCCAAAAACCAGGGTCAATCCGGACGCGATCATGAACAGCATCATGCCCATCGCTAATCCAGCGACCGTCAGGGTGAGCCAGGTCGACGGGGAACCCACGGCGATGAGCGCCAGCCCTGCCAGGAGCGGCACCAACGTCCACATCGACAGGTCCGTCGCAGCCTTCGGCGACTTCCAGCTGGAGTCAGTGTTTGGTTGGGCCATCATCGTTGCCGAGAGTGAAACCCAGCAATCGGGTCTGTAGTTCCGGGTCCGACACGAGCGCTGACATCGCACCCTGGTGGACGATCCGACCGTTATCCATGACCGCATAAAAATCGCCGAGCCGACGAGCTACTTCAAGGTTCTGTTCGACCAGCAGAATGGTCGTTCCCTCCCGACGCGCTCGGTCAAGCGCTGAAATCAGGGTCTCAACAATGGCAGGCGCCAGACCTTTGCTCGGCTCGTCGATGAGCAACAAGCGGCGGGGTTCAATCAAGGCCCGCGCAATCGCTAGCATTTGCTTTTGCCCACCTGAAAGCGAACCCGCAGGGCTTTGCCAGAATCGTTCAAGCGCTGGGAACTGCTCAAAAATTCGATTCAAACGATCGCGATCAATTTGAGCGTCGTTTCGAGCAGAGCGAGCGGCAAGCAGCAGATTCTCCCGTACGGTGAGACCGCCAAATATCCCCATGTTTTCGGGCACATACGCAATGCCAAGGCGGGCCACCTCAGAAGGTCGCAAATCTGCAAGATCAACGCCTTCAAAATGGACCGAACCGCCGGATCGACGCCAATGCTGCATGATGGTCCGCAGACAAGTCGTCTTACCGGCCCCATTGCGCCCGAGGAGCATCGTCACGCAACCGCTCCGCACTTCGAGATCGACCCCATGCAGAATGTGATAAGTCCCAATATGGGTTTGAACCCCGGCAAGGCTCAGTAATGCGGCACTCATGGGTTTGCGCGGCGCCCGAGGTAGGCTTCCTGAACGACTGAAGAGGTCATCACGACAGCAGGTTCGCCATCGGCGACCAAACGCCCCTCGTGCAACACCACAATACGATCAGCCAACTCCCGGATGACATCCATCTTGTGTTCGACCAAAAGGATCGTGGCATCGCCCTGCCGCTTCAACGCGCGAATCAGATCCAAGATAACCGGCACATCGTCGAGGCTCATGCCCGCGGTCGGTTCATCGAGCAAAAAAACCCGGGGCTGCAAGGCCATCAGAATGGCCACCTCGAGCTTGCGCTGGTCGCCATGGGGCAACGCAGCCGCCAACTGGTCTCGCTGTGCAGCGAGTGAAACAGACTCAAGCAGCGCATCGGCTCGTTCCAGCAGATCCTTGCGGGTGGACCATCGCGTCACGAGATCGCGGAGTCCGAGACCGAGCCCTGCTTGCGCCTGAACAGCGAGACGAAGGTTCTCGTGCACGCTCAGTTGGGCGAAAAGTTGCGTCAGTTGAAATGCGCGGCCCAACCCCCGACGGGTACGCATCGGCGCGGATAACGCCGTGATGTTCTCGCCCCCGAGCCAAACTTCACCGGCGCTTGGCTTCAATTGCCCCGAAACCGCGTTGAACCAAGTCGTTTTACCGGCACCGTTTGGACCCACGATGGCCGTTAAGGAGCCCGCCTCAAAGGCGCAACTCACGCAGTCGACCGCCACATGCCCACCGAAGCGCACGCTCAGTTCGCGGGTTTCGAGGATCGGTGAAGTCATTCCTAGACGGGTTCAGAACCGTCTCAAACGACCCACTTAACGCCGGTTGCGCACCGGGATCGTCATTTCTTCCGGTTTGATTTCCCGAATCAGTTCTGGAACCCCCCATGCCAACGCAGGGTCGACTTTGATCCGGAAGTGATACATCGACTGCATCGCCTGGTGGTCTTCGCGACGGAAAGTCATGCGGCCTTTGGGCGTCTCGAAGCTCATCCCTTCCATCGTCGTAATCAACTTCTCGGTGTCCACACTTCCCGCCGTCTTTTTGAGAGCCTCTACCAGTGCGATCCCAGCGGACATGCCCCCCGCCGTAAAGAAGTCAGGCGGCGATTTGAAGCGCTTCTCGTGTTCGGTCACGAGCCATGTATTGACCGGGTTTTTGGGAATCCCATAGTAGTAATACGTGGCACCTTCCATGCCGGGTAGATTTTTGTAGGCGGCCATTGCAGGCAGAATGTTTCCGCCCGAAGCGAGTTCGATCCCGAAGCGCTGCGGATTGAGGTCGACAATCTTGAAGGGGTTGCCAGAGCCCGCCCAGATGATGAAGATGACCTTGCGACCCGGCTTGTCTTTGAGCGCATCAAACAAGCGTTGCGCACCCGCTGTGAAATCTGTTGTCGCGGTCGGCAAGAACTCTTCGTGAACGACTTTTGCCTTGGTGACTGCTTCGCGGAATGCCTTTGCACCATCGCGACCGAAGGCGTAGTCCTGGGCGAGAATCGCAATCGACACTCCCTCTTTATCGAGTGCGACGCCGTTGGAGATCGCATCCTGACTGGAGTTGCGTCCAGTGCGGAAAATATAACGATTCCATTTGTCACCCGTGATCGCATCTGCAACCGCCGGCTCAACGAGCAGCAGCTTCCGATACTCCTCCGCCACCGGAAGCATCGCCAGTGCGACGCCCGAAGACGTCGGTCCGACTGCGATGTCCGCTTTATCATCGGCGTAGGCCGCTGCCAACTGCGACTTGGCGACGTCCGGTTTGCCCTGCGTATCGCGTTCGATCACCGTAATTTTGTGGCCTGCGACGGTCATCGTCCCACCGGTCGCAAACTCGAGCCCCATCAACAAACCCGTTTGCGTTTGCTTCGCATAGGCCTCGAGCGGACCCGTTTTGTCGTACACATGCGCGACGCGAATGTCCTGCGCAAGCGCCAGTTCGGTCATGGTCAACGCAGCCACGCCGAGCGCAGTCAACGCCGAGGGGCGCATGACACGGTGGATGAAATTTTTGATCGGCATCGTCAGGTCCCCAAATTTAATGTCGGCTGAGCCTATCGCAAAGACTCATCGAATGCCAAGATTTCGTGAATCGAGTCGAGCGAGTTCGACAAACAAATCCACCTTGGTCGTCACTGGGTCGCGACGCATCAGGCTCGAAGCTTCAACCCTTGGACCAACCCATTCCCGCAACGTCTGATCTGCGTCGGGCTGGCGTAAATGTTCAATCAACAAAAACGCACCAGGTGTCTGGTCTGGACTCGCTCTAAACCGAGCTTCCGGGGAAGCTTGCAGAGGGTCTCCCGGTTGCGGGCATTGATAAGCACGCCAGCGGCATGCAAGCTCGGGTGGTCGTTCCAGGAGTTGATCAATCCAGAACTGCAAACGATCAGATTCAATTCGGATGCTGACGATCCAGGCGCCCGAGCAGGCCAGTCCACTCGTCGCACGCAGCACCGCGGCCGCGCGCCACATGTTTCGAAAATACGGCATGATCGCCTGAGTTCGCGGAGTCGGCGACTGCAGGGCCCGCCGATAACTGACTTGTTCAAGAACTTCAATCGATGCCAATTCGTAGAAAGTCATAAAACGCGGTGACGGATAGACGCCGCCCGCATTGGGCACGGATTCGGTCCGAACTCCGGCTTCAAAGCCTGTAATCGCCAGTCGCTCCGGTAAATGCTCGGTCTGGTACCACGTCTCGTACTCATCCAAAACCGTTTCATCCAGATCATTCCAGACCGCTAACATCGCCTTCATCATCCTCACCTTGGAGACATTCATGAACTCGAACCGGCATCGGCGCCGTGAACTCTTCCGGCTATTTTCAGCGACCTGCCTGTCAACCGCAGGGTTTTCCGCGCAATCGCAACACCTCGCTCAGGCTCAAACCACGGCGCCGACACCGCCGGCAGTGCCGATCGGATCACAGACCGCCTCACAGTTCGCTCCGGTCGACAAATATCCGATGCGCCCGATCACCCTGGTTGTCCCGCAGACGCCGGGAGGGACGAACGACATCGTTGGACGCGTCGTTGCACAAAAACTCAGCGACGTCACGGGGACTTCGGTGATCGTCGAGAACCGGCCCGGGGCTGGCGGAAATATCGGGACGCAGGCCGTTGCCCGTGGATCGAAAGACGGCTACACGCTGTTACTCACCGTCAGCAGCGCTCAGGCGATTAATCCTGCGCTCTATAAGAATGCCGGATTCGACCCGGTCAAGGACTTCACGCCGGTGACCCTCATTGGCTCAGTGCCCAACGTGCTGGTCGTTCACCCGAGTTTCCCCGCGCGAACACTCGATGAATTTATGGCTCTGGTTAGGTCGAAGCCCGAAAGCACCTTCCAATATGCGTCCGCTGGCAATGGGACTCTGAACCATCTCCTAGGCGAGATGATGAATCAGATGACCAAAACCGAAATTCAGCATATTCCCTACAAAGGCGTTGCGCAGGCCTTGAATGATTTGTTGGGAGGCCAGGTGCCAATCGCATTTGCCAGCGTGCCCTCGGTGCTACAGCACATCAAAGCCGGCAAATTGGTCGCCTTGGGGGTGAGCTCCGCCAAACGCTCACCGGTTCTCCCGGACACCCCTGCAATCGCCGAAAAAATCCCGGGCTTTAGCGGTACCCTCTGGATTGGGTTATTTGCGCCCGCGGGTGCTCCCCGGGCCGCGCTGACTCAACTCGAAGGCTATATGGCGCAGGTTCAGGGGGCGCCCGAATTCAAAGAAAAACTGTTGAGTTCTGGCGTCGAGCTGGCCTCAGCAACGCCCACCGAATTCGCGACCCTACTGCGCGATGACCTTGCAACCTGGGCAAGAATCGTCAAGATCTCGGGCGCGCGGGTGGATTAATGTAGCTTGATGTGGACCGCTCCCAGCGCTCTAACGCCGGGGGGCCGTCTGCAAAAGAGACCTCAATGCCTCTTTCCACCACTTGGCTTGCCCCGTCGTGCCATGGCCGGCAGTCTGATCGCTGGCTGGAATCAACAACAGTCGGGCATTTGGAATTGGCTTTAAGGCCTGTTCCATCACGCCGAGCTCTGGCGGATTCCGTTCGTCGTCAGCAGAGTTGATGGCCAGCAAGGTCGCCGTGATTCGATTCAATTGCTCAGTGGGGTTGAAATCTCTGGATGCATCCCACTGGTACAAAAAGTCGTTGGCGTCACCTTCAAATGGACCGGACAACCGGCGATCCAGTAGCTGATCTGCCTTGGCGCGGGTCGGCGCCTGTCGTTGTAGAGACTGTGAACCGCCATTGGTTGCGACCGCATAAAACACCGATGCGAACTGCAGACTGCGTGGTTGCTTCCCATACTCCCCACCCATCCATTCTGGGTCGTTACGAATTGAATCAATGATCAGGCGACGCATCATCCAGTTTCGCCCCGACATTTCAATGGGCATCGACGCCATCGGAACGAGAACATCCATGAAATTCGGATAGGCCGAGCCCCAGAGCCAAACCTGCATTCCGCCCATCGAATTGCCCAAAATCAGGCGGACGTGCCTCTGGTTCAACCCTTCTGTCACCAGGCGATATTGGGCGAGGACCATATCGTCATAGTTGTACCGTGGAAATTTGGCTCGCATCCCATCCGAGGGTTTACTTGATCTACCCGTACCAATCGAGTCCGGCAAGATCACGAAATGATTCGCCGCGTCCAGTGGCTGACCGGGCCCGAACAATTCGCCGCCAAACCCTGCATTGAGCATCCCCAACCCAGTGCCGGTCGTCCCATGCAGGATGACGACTGGCTCGCCAGACGGATTACCGAGAGTTGTATAGCCAATATTCAGGCTGGGCATCACTTCGCCCGTATGGAAACGAAAATCCTTCGCAACCCAGACGTCGGTCTTTTGATTCGGGAACTGATTTGGGATCGTCTGGCCGACTGCAAGTCCTGAAAATAAAAAAGAGGCGATCAGTCCAAGCGTGCGGAAAAGCTGGTTCAAAGGAAAGTCAGGCCACACAGCGCCACCTCGATTGTGTTGAGTTTGGGACAGAGTGCCTGACGAATAGGCCCTGCAAACCACAACCCCTGCGGGTATTGCGGGTTTACCCTATAAGGGTTAACCTTTAGCCTTCGAAAACCCCACAAGGATTAACGATGGACTCTGCGCTCACCAACCGGTACCCGCAACATCACGACGCAATTGGACGGATCGTCTCCGCCGCCCAGCAACTGAAGCAGCTGGCCCACAGCGCCGTGCTCGCATTGCAACGACATCAGCGCAACCGCACGATGCTGCGAAACGCTGAAATCTTCCGGACCCTCAGCCGCTACGACCATCGGCTGGCCGACGATTTCGCCAGAAGTTAATCGTCGGAGGGTTAGTCGCGAGGCGATCGTCAATCGACCAATCGCGACGCGACCACTCAGTCGGCGCTAAAACTCACGATAGCGCCGACGTCTCGACGCACTTTGCGCGGCCAGTTACCGGGGGCTGGACGCCCAACGGCGAGTAGCATCACCGGGATTTCGTTACTGGCCAGCTTGCACTCTGCGCTCACAGCGACGGGGTCAAAACCGATCATCGCGCCCGACGCCAGGCCCTTTCCTTGGGCGGCCAGCATAATCGTCATCGCAGCCAGCGCCCCGGAGCGCACGGCTTCGTCACGCTGGAATTGATCTTTACCCTCGTACAGCCCGTTGGCCATTTTGATCCAGCCGTCATAGGCCGCCTGATCGATCTGCCCACTGTCCAACATGGGCTTAATAAGGACCGGAAGGTCCTTGTAGCCACCGATTTTTCCGACGACAACAAAGGTCACTGCAGCATCGCCGACTTTGGGCTGATTGGATGCCGCCGCCTTGAGTCGAAGCTTCGCGCCAGGGGTATGAACTGCCACGAGCCGCCAATTTTGCTGATTAAACGAGGTCGGGGTTTGATTGGTAAACTGCGCCAGCTCCGTGATTTCGTCCACGGACATGACGTGTGCCGGATCAAAATTGTTAGCCGACGTCCGGTGATTGATGGCTGAAAAAACATCGTTCATGACATTTCCCTTTAGATTGGTGCAGATAATTCCGCCTCGACCTTACAACGCAACCTGGTGGGTTATTGTGAGATTCCAACCAGTACCCGGCACACCATGAAACTCGTTCAATTGATCCGACAGGGCACGCTCCGCATAGCGGTGCTCTTAGTGGCTTCGCTTTGCGTCATCCCCGCGCTGGCGCAAATCAAACCCGAGCGCACTGATCTGGGTGTGACCGCCAAGTCGATCCTGTGGGTCGGCAATAGCTTTTTCTATTACAACAACAGCATGCATAACGTTTTTGGGTCAATCGCGCGTGAAGCGATGCCCGGGCAGAACGTGCGCGGGGTCTCGGTGACCATCAGTGGATCGGGCCTCGACTGGCATGACATGGATTCGCTGTTGCGCCCCGATGGGATCGGTCGTTACTCTTTCGTGGGCGACAACGAAATCCGTGTCAACCCGCCCGGCAAACAATTTGATGCCGTGATCATGATGGACTGCAGTCAGTGTCCGGTGCATTCCCAGTTGAAGCCCGTCTTTCATCAGTTCGCCCGCAAGCATTCTGAGACGATCGTTCGCAGCGGCATGCAACCGGTCCTGTTTATGTCGTGGGCTTACAAAGACAAGCCCGCAATGACGCAACCACTGGCGGACGAATACACCAAGGCCGGTAACGATAACAACGCGCTGGTCATTCCTGCCGGGTTAGCGTTTGCACGCGCCATCAGCAAAGCCCCGGACCTGGAGCTCTATCAGGCCGACAAACGTCACCCCAGCGTCGCCGGAACTTATCTTGCGGCGTGCACAACCTTTGCCGCGCTTTACGGAAAATCCCCTGTTGGAGTCCGCTTTGACGCGGGATTAGGCGCCGAGCGCGCTGCGATGCTCCAGCAAACCGCTTGGGAAACGGTGCAGGATTATTTCAAGCGCTAAAGGATTCAGCCCCAACGAGCGAATTTGACGATGAACGCGGTAGAGATTCCGTACACCGCCATGCCGGCCCCAACGAGCGCAAAGATCATCCATGCCGGTGACTGCAAATGGGCCAGCAAAGCACCACCCGCAGCGACTACGATCAGCCGTGCGACGCCTGCAAAGACCGGCCCGATCGCCTTGCCCGCGCCCAAAGACGAAAAATAAAGCGACAAGCCGAGCCCAAAAAAACCATAGAAGGGCCCAGCCCACTGAAAGTAACTTGCTGCGGACTGCAATACCGAAAGCTCTTTGGAATACAACGAAGTCCAAAGGTCCGGGGCCAGCATGACGATCAAACCCAAGGCGCTCAAAACGGCTGTGGCCAACGCGGCGGCGGTCCAGGCCGCCAGGCGGGCCCGCGCAATATTGCCGGCACCGATCGCCATACCAACGATTGGCACCGAAGCCACCCCGATCGCAAACGCGATGGGCACGAGCAAAAACTCCAGACGGGTCCCGATGCCATACCCAGCCAGAGCCTGGGTACCAAACTTGGACACCAGACGGGTCAGAATCAAAATGGTCGCCACGGTCATTAAGGGAGACACGCAAGCCACCGCACCGACGCGCAGAATGTCAAACAAATGTTGACGGTGAATTGGCGTGCTGCGCACATTGAGTTGAATCCGCCCCCGACCGGATGCCAGATAACTCCACAAAAACAGCGCGCCACACAGATTGGCCAGAACACCGCCTGCCGCCACGCCATGCATGCCCAATTGCGGCAATGGGCCCCAACCCAAACCCAACGCACCACCGAACACCACCTGCGCCAATGCGAGCACAAAGAGCGTCACCGAAGGCACACGCATGTTTCCGCTGCCCCGAATCACCGACGACAAGGTATTCACGATCCAGACGAAGATCGAACCCAAAAAGGCAACTTGGCAATATGCGAACGCCTCGTTCAGCGCCTCACCCTGCCCGCCTAAGCTCGACATCATGAAGTGGCCAAACAATTCAAGAGCCACCATAAAGGCGGTGCCAAAAGCAATGCCAATCCAAAGGGCGTGCACGGCGAGCACATTGGCCCGATCGACATCACCGGCGCCCAAAGCTCGGCTCACGGCCGAGGACACGCCACCCCCCATCGCCCCCGCGGACATCATGGTCTGGAGCATCACAAACGGAAATACCAGTGCCATACCAGCGAGTGCTGGGGCGCCGAATTGCCCGACGTAACTCGTTTCTGCGATGGCAGCCAGCGCGGTTGCCAACATGGCGACCATGTTGGGTAACGAAAACCGCAACAGGATCGGCAGAATCGGGCCCGTCAACACGGACCGTCGCCAGCCAGCTTAACCTCAGGAGTCACGATCGGACCCCGACCGCTGAATCGGTCGAGGGCCAGGTAGATCACTGGCGTGATGTAAAGCGTAACGGCCTGCGAAAACACCAAGCCACCGACAACGGCGAGCCCTAAGGGTTGGCGCAGTTCAGCACCAGCGCCGAGGCCGAGCGCGATCGGGAGCGCGCCCATCAAAGCCGCAAGTGTCGTCATCATAATGGGACGAAAACGCGTGATACAGGCTTCACGGATGGCTAACTGAGGCGTCAATCCGCGATGGCGCTGAGCATCCAGCGCAAAATCGATCATCATGATTGCGTTTTTCTTGACGATCCCGATAAGTAGCAAGATTCCAATCGTCGCGATCAAGGTCAAATCCATTCCAAAGATCATCAACGTGCCGAGCGCACCCACCGCCGCCGATGGCAAACCAGCCAGGATCGTGATCGGATGGATAAAGCTCTCATACAGAATGCCGAGTAACACGTAGATCACCAACAACGCCGCCCCAATCAGGATGGCCTGGTTACCCTGAGATTTCTGAAAAACTGCCGCATCACCACCGTAACGCGTGCTGATCGACGAAGGCATTCCGAGCGATTCGCGCAACTGATCGATCTTGTTAGTGGCATCACCGAGGGCTGCACCCGGAGCCAGATTGAAAGAGACCGTCACGGCCTGCAACTGTCCGACGTGATTGATCGAGGTTGGTCCAACAGCGCGCTTGATCGTTGCAAAAGCCGACAGGGGGACCAGCGCCCCGGTGCTTGAGCGAACGTAGATGCTGTCGAGCGCCGATTCATCTTTCTTGTCTTCGGGCGCAAACTCGGAGATCACCTGATAACTATCAGTCGCCAGATAAATCGTCGAAACCTGACGTTCACCAAAAGCGCTAAAAAGCGCAGTGCGGACCGCGTCCATGGACACATTCAGGGTGTTGGCGCGTTCGCGGTCGATCTGAATTGCCCCCTGAAGCCCACGCAACTGCGAATCACTGGTGACATCGCGAAACAAAGGGTCGCTTCGCAGCTTCTCCTGAAGCTTCACGGCCCATTCATTGATTTCCTCGGCCTTCACGCTCTGCAGGATGTACTGGTACTGCGCCTTACTAAACCGAGCCCCGAGTTGAAGGTTTTGGATCGGCCTCATAAACAATGAGATGCCGGCCACCTCACGCACTTTTTTGCGCAGCCGCTCAATCACTTGTTTAACCGGTGGGCGCTGGTCCCGGGGCTTCAACTGGACAAACATACGACCGGAATTTTGCGCACCCGTCCCCCCGTTGAAGGATCCGACCGTTGCGACAGCGGGATCGGCCCGAAGGATGGCTGCGGCCTGGCTCTGGAGTCGGACCATTTCCGGGAACGAGGTGTCCTCCGCCGCCTCGGTGGTGACCGTGATCTGTCCGATGTCTTCCTCAGGGAAAAAACCCTTCGGGATCACCATGAAAAGCCAGACCGTCACGCCAAGGGTCGTCAACGCGAGGAGCAACATCAGCTTTCGAAACCGAAGCGCGCCGTCGAGTGAGCGGCTATACGCGGCTAGCAACGCGTCAAACGCGCGCTCAAAAATCCGAATAACCACTGAATGCCGGGTTCCTGGCGCTTCCGTGGTCAAGAAACGACTCGCCAACATCGGGACAATCGTCAGCGAGGCAAAAGCGGACACAATGATCGAGAGCCCCACGATCACCGCAAATTCATGGAACAGAAGACCGATCACTCCAGGCATGAAGAAGATCGGAATGAAGACTGCGATCAGGGACGAAGAAATCGAAAGAATGGTGAATCCGACCTCACGCGAGCCCTTGAGAGCCGCCTGAAACGGGTCCATCCCAGCCTCGACATATCGAATAATGTTCTCGAGCATTACGATCGCATCATCGACAACCAACCCCACTGCGAGGGTCAGGCCGAGCAGCGAAATGTTGTCAAGACTGTAATTCAGGCCCCATAACAACGCGATCGCACCGATCAGGGAGATCGGCAGCGAAAGGGTCGGGATGATGGTCGCGACGATTCTGCGTAAGAAAAGGAAGATAACGAGAACCACGAGGACGATCGTGCCAACCAGTGTCAGCATGACGTCGTGCAAGGATTCACGCACTGAGATCGACCGATCGTTGACCGGTGTTAGATTCACGGACTGAGGGAGCTGGCTCCGCAGCGTGCCCAGAAGGGCTCTTGCAGCGTCGACAATCTTGACCGTATTAGCACCCGGCTGACGCAAGATGGCTAAGGTAATTGAGGGCTCGCCATTCAGGTTGGCGTAGGTCTTGACCGATTCAAAACTGTCCTCAACGTCCGCAACGTCTCGGAGCCGCACGGGATTACCACCGCGGTTACTGACAATCAGATTGGCGAATTCCGCCGCGTTACGCAGTTGTCGGTTGGCCTGAAGCGTCAACATCTGCCGAGTACCGTCCAGTGTCCCAACCGGCGTATTGACGTTAGACGCGCGAAGTGCGGCCGACAACTCATCAAGACTCAGATTGCGCGCTGTCAGATCGGCTGGCCGTACACGTACGCGCACGGCATAGCGCTTGGCACCAAAGATGTTGACTTGAGCCACTCCATAGAGGGTCGACAACAGCGGTGAAATCAAATGCTCGGCGTAATCATTCAGATCCGACATCGGAATCGAGGGCGATGTCATTGCGATAAACAGAATCGGCGAATCCGCCGGATTGACTTTTCGATACGACGGCGGAATCGTCATCTCGATCGGCAAGGTCCGCTGGGCCCGCAAAAGCGCCGCCTGTACATCAAGGGCGGCGCCATCAATTGCCCGCCCCTCTTCGAATTCGAGCGTGAGAGTCGTGTTACCCAAGGTACTGGACGAGCTAATGATGCTCAAACCCGGGATGGTCTGGAACTGCTTCTCGAGGGCCAGAGCGACCGAGCTGGCCATGGTCTCAGGGCTTGCACCGGGCAGCGTGGCCGACACACTGATGGTCGGCGTGTCGTAGGTCGGCAGTGCAGCAATTGGAATACTGCGGTAGGCAATGACCCCAGCCAAAACCATTGCAAGATTCAGCAACACGGTCATCACCGGTCGCCGAATGAAGAGTTCCGAAAGATTCATGGGGCGGCTTTTTTGGGAGCGCCACCGGGGGTGCGCTCAACCACCGCACCGCCGGGCCGAAGATTTTGCCGCCCATCAAGGACCAGTTTTTCACCCGCCTTGACCCCAGTCACTGCGGCTTCTTCCCCCTCCACTGCCACGACCTTGACCGGGCGCAACGCGACCTTGCCATCCTCAACCACGTAGACAATCGAGCCGCGAACGCTTTCAACGATCACGGCCTGCGGCACCACGATGGCATCGTCGAGGGTGCGCAGCATCAGGCTGGCCTGCACAAAAGCACCCGGCCAAAGCTTGCGATCCCGATTGTCGAAGCGCGCCTTCACCTTGATCGTCCCCGAACTGGGATCAACGGCATTGTCGACAAACTGCAGGCGTCCGACCGACTTGCCGGCATTGGCGGGCAAGCTTGCGGAGACGGCGGCCCGCCCCGATTCGAGGGCACTCAACAGATCACCAAGGTAGCGCTGGGGCACGCTGAACGCGACATTGATCGGGTCGAGTTGGGTCAAGGTCGTCAATGTCGTAAGGTTGGCCTGGACCGCTGAGCCGACGTACACCGGCACGACGCCCAAACGACCCGAACTCGGCGCTTTCACGTGGGCATAGTCCAGGGCAACCTTCGCCGCATCAACCGCTGCGCGATCGGCACCGATCGCAGCGAGCTGCGCATTGACCGATGCCTGGCTGGTGTCGACCGCCCCCTGAGAAATGAAATTCTTGACCAGGAGTTCCTGATTGCGGGCCAGTTGGCGTTGTGCATCCATCAACGTCGCTTCGTCTTTGGCCATCTGCGCCCTAAGCTTGGCAACGTTGGCCTCATCACTGCGCGAGTCCAGCGTAAACAACAGCTCGCCAGCCCGAACAAACTGGCCCTCGGCGACGTGAACCTTTGTGATGACGCTACTGACCTGCGGACGTACTTCAACGCTCGCCATCGGAACGACAGTACCAGTCGCCTCAAGCGAAATCGGCAGGGATCGCTTCTGCGCGAGCACT
>CAIPGD010000380.1 GCA_903864485.1 uncultured bacterium
AGCAGAGCTCGGGCGATCGAAATCCGCTGACGTTCGCCCCCAGAGAGCGCCTGACCCCGTTCGCCAACCACCGAGTCGTAGCCATGCGGAAGCCGCAAAATAAATTCATGTGCCCGCGCCGCGCGAGCGGCCTTGACGATTTCGGTCCGTGTCGCCTGGGGACATCCGTAAGCAATGTTTTCGGCAATCGTCCCAAAAAACAGAAACGGCTCTTGCAGCACAAGGCCAATGTTGCGCCGATAGTCGGACAGGGCATACCGACGAATATCAACGCCATCGACCAAAATCGCGCCCTCCGAGACATCATGGAAGCGGCAGATCAGATTGACCAGCGTGCTCTTGCCCGAACCGCTATGGCCCACGAGGCCAATCATTTGTCCCGGCGCGATGTCTAAATCAACGCCACGAATGACTGCGCGATGCCCGTAACGAAAACCAATTCCCCGGATCTGGATACGTCCCGTCAACCGTCCTTTTTGATCACCACACGCAACGGGGTTAACCGGATCAGGAACACTCGAAACGTGATCGAGAATGTCGAAAATTCGTTTGGCACCGGCCGCCGCCTTCTGGGTTAAGGAGACGATCCGGCTCATCGAGTCGAGTCGAATGTAGAAGCGCCCGATATACGCCAGGAAGGCGGCGAGAACGCCAACCGTAATCCGGTCATTCGCCACCTGCCAGATCCCGGTTGCCCAGACCACGAGCAAACCGAGTTCTGTCATCAAGGTCACGGTTGGGGAAAACAGCGACCAGACCCGGTTAACACGATCATTCACCGCGAGATTTCGATCGTTGGCAGCGCGAAAACGGGCAATTTCGCGATTCTCCTGAGCGAACGCTTTGACCACCCGAATACCCGGGATAGTGTCGGTCAACACGTTGTTAATTTCACCCCAATTGCGATCGACTTTTTCAAAGCCATGCCGCAGACGGTCACGAACCAGGTGGATTGTCCAGGCGATGAAGGGCAAGGGAACCAGGGTAACCGAGGCCAGCTTCGGATCGATCGACACCAGGATGGCGGCCGTCATCAAAATCATCAACACATCGTTGGTGAAGTCGAGCAGATGCAATGACAGAAAGACACAGATCCGGTCGCTCTCGTTACCGATTCTCGCGATCAGATCACCGGTTCGTTTGGATCCAAAGTACTCGAGTGACAGCGACTGCAAATGCGCAAACGCTGCCGTCCGCAGGTCGGCACCGATCCGTTCGCTGACGCGCGCCAGCAACCAGGTCCGGGCCCAGCCAAGAACCCAAGCCAGCAACGCAGCCGCCAGTAGCCCCCATAAATACCCTTGAACCTGGTCAGGATTGATCGGGCGCCCGTTCTGATAGGGGATGAGCACTTCATCCATCAAGGGCATCGTGAGGTATGGGGGAACCATCGTGGCCGCAGTCGTTGCAAGTGTTAGCAACAATCCAAGCGCCAGTTCGGTCCGGTAAGGCCGGGCAAATCGACCCAGGCGCAACAGCGACCAGGTCGACGGTGGCGTTTGCGCTTCTTCATCGGCACCCAGTGCGTCATCCAGCGCAGCGCCATCCAGCAGCCGATCATCAATCGCAACGATTGACTGCGGAGCGGACTGACGTTCAAAGACGCCGACCAGACGCCCCGCTTCATCCTGCTGCGCCAGCGTATAGCGCCAAAGGGCCAGGCGACCCTTTAAATCGAGCAATTCGAGGCTCGCCACGCCGGCATGATCACGTCGCTCCAACCGCAAACTGGCGCGCAGGGTCCAGCTGCGCCAGACCGTATCGCCTGGGCTCAAAGCCAGGATTCGAGTACCCGTCACCACGACGCGGCCGGCGCCATAACAAAGGCGTTCGTCGAGATCGGTGTGCAGGACCGCCAGTGCTTCCTCCCCCGTTTTAAAGGGGGGGTCAACAGCATTCGGGATAGTTGAGCGATTCATCTGACCCTCAACGCCTCAGCCCAGAATCTGGCCGACGTCCGGCTGTCGGCGTGGATTTTATTTTCCGACGTCAACCGAGTGCCCCGATGGCGCGTTTTCGACAACAAGACATTCAGGCACTCACCTTGCAGCCGACCGCTCGTATGAATCAGTTCCCGCACTCGATCACATTCATCAGCGAGACTGTCCTGCGCGGTCCAAACGTGTGGACCTATTGTCCTGTCCTCGAAACCCAAGTGGACATTGGCTCCCTCGAAGACTTTCCGTCCAACCGTATTCCTGGATTCGCGGAGCGCTTATCGGCCTGGTTGCCCGGCCTGATCGAGCATCGGTGCAGCCCTGGGGTCCGCGGCGGATTCCTTCAACGCCTCGATGAAGGGACTTGGCCAGCGCACATCCTCGAACATGTTTCGCTCGAATTGCTCGGCCTGGTTGGCCTCCAGTCAGGCTTTGGTCGGGCTCGTGAAACCGAAAAGCGCGGCGTTTATCGCGTCATCATCAGCGCGCAGCAAGAAACTGTCTCCAGACTGGCGCTCCAAATTTCCCGCGATTTGGTGCTTGCCGCGATGGCAGACCGTTCATTCGACCTCGAAGCAGCCGTCGACACATTGCGTGATCTGGCGGAGTCCAAATGGCTCGGTCCCAGCACCGCAGCAATCGCAACAGCCGCCGAGGATCGGGGTATCCCGATGATGCGCCTCAACGAAGGGAACCTTGTGCAGTTCGGTTACGGGTGCAAGCAACGCCGTATCTGGACCGCCGAAACCGATCGCACCAGCGCCATCGCCGAAGGGGTTTCGCGCGACAAAGAACTGACGCGGCGACTGCTTGCGCAGTGTGGAGTTCCGGTACCTGAAGGCCGAATCGTCGCAACCCCGGACGAGGCCTGGGAAGCCGCACAAGAAATCGGCCTGCCGGTAGTCATCAAGCCCACCGATGGCAACCACGGCCGCGGCGTGTTCACGCACTTGTCGTCACAGGACGAAATCATCGCTGCCTGGAAAATTGCGGTGCAAGAGGGCAGTGCAGTGTTGGTGGAGCGGTTCATTGTTGGCAATGAACATCGCATTCTTGTGGTGGGCGGCAAAGTCGTCGCAGCCGCCCGAGGCCAAATCGCATCGGTGACCGGCGATGGTCAGTCGACCGTTTTGGCATTGATCGAGTCCCAACTCAATTCAGACCCGCGCCGGGGCACCACTGAAGATCACCCGCTCAACCGCGTTCGAATTGATTCTGCAGCCCAGATCGAGCTGTCGCGGCAAGGACTGACGCCAGACGCCATTCCTGCGGCCGGGCAAGAAGTCCTGATTCAACGAAACGGCAATGTCGCGTTCGATGTCACCGATCAGGTACACCCAGAGGTCGCCGAACAGGTTTGCCTCGCCGCCCGAATCGTCGGACTCGATATCGCGGGAATTGATCTCGTAGCGCAGGACATTAGCCGCCCATTGGCTGACCAAGGGGCGGCCATCGTTGAGGTTAACGCGGGCCCCGGCCTTCTGATGCACCTCAAACCTGCAGACGGGTTTGCCCAACCTGTTGGCAAAGCCATCATTGACCATCTGTTTACGGGTGAATCCTCAGGTCGCATCCCGCTCGTCGGGGTCACCGGAGGACGCGGTCGTTGTGCGGTTGCTCAAGGCGTCGCCGAGTTGCTTCGTGAAGACGGTCGACGAACAGGGCTTGCCTGCGCGAAAGGTGTCTGGATCGATCAGCGACCACTTCAAACCGAGGATGGTGCCAACTGGCAGGGCGCTCGACGCCTGTTGCTGAATCCCCGAGTCGAAGCGGCGGTGATCGAAAACGATAGCCATACCATTTTGAACGAAGGACTCGCCTACGATCGTTGCCAGGTTGGCATTGTGATCGACGCCACCGATGCCGCCCTCGACCATCCTGACCTGGCAGACCCAGAGGCCAACCTGCGTGTGCTCCGAACCCAGGTCGACGTGGTTTTACCAAGCGGGGCGGCAATCCTGGATGCCTTGGATCCAATCGCTGTGGAAATGATCGCGCTGTGTGACGGCGAGGTCCTGCTTTATTCCATGGACGCCGCTGCGCACGTGCTGCTCGAACACCTCAAGCGCTCCGGGCGGGCCGCAACCATTCGCGACGATCTGATCGTGCTGCTTTATGGCACCCATGAGGTCGTGCTGGGCGCGGTCGTGGACTTTGTTGCGAGTGCGCAAAACCTTCATGCACTCAATCGCGTGCTTGCGATCGCCGCTGCTGGCTGGGCATTGGGCATTGCCCCTGCGCAGCTGCGCGGTTCGCTCAAAACGCGGGTTGTTCAAGAATTCCTGGTCTGAGATATCCCCAATGGAAGTATCCCGCGTCCGTGCGCTTCGTGGCCCAAACCGATGGAGCCAACGCACCGCGATCGAAGCGATCGTTCAATGCAGCGCGGCCGAATCTTCGGCCCAGGCTTTAAAAGCGCTTGCGTCCGAGCTTCGAGTCCATTTTCCCGAACTGGATTCACCGAGCAATCTGGCGCATGCCGTAGCGGCAACGGTCCTTCATTTGCAAATTCGGGCAGGTTGTACGGTCTCGTTTCTGCACGTGGCGACAACCTCGGATCGCGATACCTTTCAGGTCGTGATCGAATACAGCGAAGAAGCGGTTGGGGTACTCGCGCTTGAACTGGCGCAACAGGCCTGCACTGCTCTTGCAGAAGGCAAAAACTTCGATTTCAGCGGCGCCGTCGATCGTCTGCGCGACCTCGATGAGGACCAGCGACTCGGGCCGAGCACCGCTTCAATTGTCCGCGCGGCAAGTGCTCGCGGGATTCCGTTCACCCGGTTGACCGAGGGTAGCCTCGTGCGGTTTGGTTGGGGAAGCCGGGCACGTCGGATTCAGGCCGCCGAGACCAGTGAATCCAGTGCAATCGCAGAATCCATCGCGCAGGACAAAGAACTCACCAAGACGCTTCTCGAGACCGCCGGAATTTCGGTACCCAAAGGTCGCCAGGTAATCAATGCAGAAGACGCCTGGAATGCTGCTCTAGAGATCGGCCTGCCCGTCGTGGTCAAGCCGCGTGATGGCAATCAGGGTAAAGGGGTGGCTGTGAATCTCACCACGCGTGAGCAAGTCATGACCGCCTACGCCGCGGCAGCCGAAGTCCGCCGCGATGTTCTCGTCGAACAGTTCTTACCAGGACATGATTTTCGCTTGCTGGTGGTCGGCGATCGACTCGTGGCCGCTGCGCGCCGCGACCCCCCCCAGGTGACCGGCGATGGCATTACATCGGTTCAGGGCCTGATCGAACGGGTCAATTCCGACCCACGACGCGGCAGTGGTCACGCCACCTCGCTGACCAAGATCACGACCGATGCGACGACGCTTGCAACCCTTTTGGAGCAGGGGCTGACACTCGCGGATGTGCCAGCGGCAGGGCAGCGGGTCGTACTCCGCAACAATTGCAACCTAAGCACGGGTGGAACGGCAACCGACTTGACCGACCAGGTCCATCCGGCACTCGCCGAATGCGCAATCGACGCCGCCCGGATGGTCGGACTCGACGTTTGCGGGATTGATGTGGTTTGCCAGACCGTGACGCAACCCCTCGAGACTCAGGGCGGCGGGATCGTCGAAGTCAATGCGGCTCCCGGGTTGAGGATGCATCTTGACCCCTCCTATGGCTCGGCACAACCCGTTGGCGAAGCGATCATAGACGCGCTTTTTGGGGCGGACGATAACGGCCGTATTCCGCTGGTTGCAGTCACCGGGAACAATGGCAAAACAACCACCGTTCGCCTGATTGCGCACCTGCTGGCGCAGGTCGGTCATCGGGTCGGCATGACCGGAACCGACGGCGTTTGGGTCAACGGACGACGAATTGACACTGGCGATTGCAGCGGGCCGCGCAGTGCGCGCAGCGTGCTGGCGCACCCCGATGTGGACGCTGCCGTGTTTGAAACCGCGCGCGGCGGCATGTTGCGCGAAGGCTTGGCTTTTGACCGCTG
>CAIPGD010000381.1 GCA_903864485.1 uncultured bacterium
AACACGGCAGGGTGTTGGCCGACAACTTGTTTGGCAGCCAATCGGAGGACGCCACCCGTCGCGACTTCACCGTCAATGCGCTGTACTACGACCCCAGTTCAGATGAGGTACTCGACTACCACGGCGGCGTCAGCGACCTAAAAAAGCGCCTGATCCGCATGATCGGAGATCCGGCGACGCGTTACCGTGAAGATCCGGTTCGAATGCTGCGCTCCGTGCGGTTTGCGGCAAAACTCGGGTTCACCATTGAGGAGCAGACCCGGGCACCGATTCGCGAGATGGCAGAGCTGATCCACAACGTCCCGGTCGCCCGACTTTTTGATGAGATGCTGAAGCTTCTCCAGTCGGGCCAAGCCATGGCTTGTCTGCGTCAACTGCGTGATGCGGGCCTGCACCACGGTCTACTCCCGCTCCTGGATGTCATCCTCGAACAGCCACAGGGCGCTCGGTTTGTGGAAATTGCGTTGGCCCGAACCGATGAGAGGGTGCGCGAAGGAAAAAGTATCAGCCCAGGTTTTCTGTTTGCCACGCTGCTTTGGCAACAAGTGCGAACGCGCTGGGAGGCTGGGATCGCCCGGGGGGATTACCCCATTCCCGCGCTGATGGCTGCGATCGACCTCGCGCTAGACGAACAAAGCGAACAACTCGCGATCCAGAAGCGTTTTATCGCCGATATGCGTGAAATCTGGTCGCTTCAACCGCGTTTTGAGCGCCGCACCGGCAGCCAGCCGTATCGCTTGCTCGAACATATCCGCTATCGGGCCGGGTTTGACTTTTTGATGCTCCGAACGGACGCAGGTGAAATCGAACCCGAGCTGGTGGCGTGGTGGGACCGATTTGCCGACGGATCGCCCAATGAGCGAGACACGATGATCGCCGACCTTGCCCGCGGCCCAGGGAGCTCGTCAACCGGAATCGGCCGCCCGCGCCGACGGCGACGCCGCAGTAGCGGCAGTGACCAGGGGGGCACTCAGGGAGACACTCAGGGAGACACACAGGGTGGCACAAAGGGAGATACAGGCGGTGGGTCCGAGGTTGTCAGCGAGTCCTGACCTGGACCCCAGTGCCTGTAAGGCATGGGTCGGTATCGGCGCGAACCTCGGGGATCCCGCTAAGGCGGTCTTGGACGCCATCGATGCCCTTGAAACTCTGCCGCAGACGCGAGTCGACGCTCGCTCCAGCTTATGGCGAACCAAACCGGTCGATGCGCCCGGGCCTTATTACGTCAACGCCGTCGTCCGGCTACGGACCTTGCTTTCCCCGCACGCCTTGTTGTCTGCGCTCCTCGCGTTAGAAAACCAGTTTGGCCGCGAGCGTTCAAGCCCTAACGCCCCGCGCACCCTTGACCTCGATCTGTTAATGGTTGACGACCTCACCCACAACGATGAAGGCCCACCCGCGCTCGCGCTCCCCCACCCGAGACTGTGTGAGCGCGCTTTTGTGCTGGCTCCGCTGGCTGAACTAGATCCAGGTCTTCGCTTACCTAACCACGAACGGGTCGAGCAAACCTTGGCCCACCTGCTCAAGAACCCAAACCAGGCCGTCGAGCTACTGGCATACTTCCGCACATGAATCCGCTCTCCTCCGCGAATCCCGCCGGCACCCCCGAGAATTTGCTGCGTTGGCGTCACATCGTGATCGAAGGTCCCATTGGTGTGGGCAAGACCTCCCTTGCGCGCCGATTGGCCAGCCATACAAACGGACGACTTCTGCTGGAACAACCAGAGGTCAACCCGTTTCTGGAACGCTTTTATCGGGATGCCGAACGGTGGGCACTCCCGACCCAGTTGTCATTCCTGTTCCAGCGTTTGGATCAACTTCGGGAAATGTCTCAATCCCCGCAATTTGAGCAGATGGTGGTGGCCGACTTCCTGTTTGACAAAGACCCGCTTTTCGCGGAGTTGACGCTGGATGACGAAGAACTGGCGCTATACCGGAAAATCTTTGCTGGATTGCATGCCCATACCCCGGTACCCGACCTGGTCATTTATCTTCAGGCGCCCGCGGAGTCGCTGATCGAGCGCGTGCAACGTCGGGGTCACGAGTTCGAGGCACCCATCACCGAGGACTACCTGAACCGCCTCTCGGACGCCTACAGCCGGTTTTTTCATCACTACGACAGCAGCCCGCTACTTATCGTTAACACGCAACGGATGAACCCCAGCGAACGAGATGAGGATTTCGCGCTCCTGATCCGCCAGATTCAAACCATGCGTGGTCGGCGCGAATTCTTTAATACCGCGATCTGAGTACCCCACCCGTGAGCACCACGACGTGAGCACCACGCCCCTCGATCTGACCGCGGGACCACAAACTGGGACCCAAGCTGGACCACAAACGGGGGCGCCACGCCGTCGGGTCACGCTGCACCGGTTGGCGCAAATGCGCGACGCGGGCGAGCGGATAACCATGCTGACTTGCTACGACGCCAGCTTTGCGCAACTTCTCGATACAGCCCAGATCGACGTGATGCTGATTGGGGATTCGCTTGGGATGGTCTTGCAGGGCAAAAACGACACGCTTTCGGTCAGCATCGACGAGATCGCGTACCACGTTCGATGCGTTGCAGCTGGCACCCGATACGCCATGGTCGTCGCAGATTTGCCATTTAGCTCCTACGAAACCAGCCCCGAACAGGCCTTTAAATCCGCTGCGCGATTAATGGCCGCCGGCGCTCAGATGGTCAAACTCGAAGGCGGCTCCTGGATCGCCCCCACGGTCGAGTTCTTGGTGGCCCGCGGCATTCCAGTCTGTGCCCATATTGGTTTCACCCCGCAATCGGTCCACGCCTTGGGTGGCTATCGGGTTCAGGGGCGTAGCCCGGCCGATGCTGACCGACTCAGAGCGGATGCCCTTGAACTGGCCGATGCCGGTTCGAGCCTGGTCCTTATGGAAATGGTTCCGGCCGCACTCGCCGCCCAGATTACGGCCGCTCTAGGGGTTCCGCACGCAACGCGTGCAGCGGTTCCAACGATCGGGATTGGTGCCGGCATAGATTGCTCCGGCCAGGTCCTGGTGCTGCATGACCTGCTCGGAATCAGCACAGGAGTGCGCCCCCGATTCTCTAAAAACTTCCTGAACGGGCAGGCCGGTGTGAGCGGAATCGCCGACGCCGTTGCTGCCTATGTTCAAGCGGTGCGCTCTGGCGAATTTCCCGCTGCGGAACACAGCTTCTAATGAAAATCGTCAGAACGGTGGCCGAACTCCGGGCCCAGTTGCGCGGGCAACTGCGGACCGCCTTCGTGCCGACGATGGGCAACTTGCATGAGGGCCACCTCTCGCTAATGCGAGTCGCGGCGCGCCTGGGCGATCCCGTCGTGGCGTCGATTTTTGTGAACCGTCTCCAATTTACGCCCAACGAGGATTTCGACCAGTACCCGCGAACCTTCGAGGCCGATTGCGAGAAACTCGAGCGCGAAGGGGTGTATGTCCTGTTCGCGCCCGACGAAAACGAGCTATATCCCGTGCCTCAGGAGTATCGGGTCTCGCCCCCGACTGGCTTGGGCGACATTCTTGAAGGTGAGTTTCGCCCTGGTTTTTTCACCGGCGTCACCACCGTGGTGTTGAAACTCTTTAACTGCGTCCAGCCAATGGTTGCAGTGTTTGGAAAGAAAGATTACCAACAGTTAATGGTCTTGCGTCGCATGGCCGAGCAATTTGCCTTGCCCACCGAAATTGTCCCCGCCGAGACCGTCAGGGCCCCGGATGGGCTCGCCTTGTCATCTCGCAACGGATACCTGTCCCCTGAGGATCGCGCTCGGGCGCCGATGCTCCATGAGGTGTTGCGGGATACGGTCCAGGCGCTTCAAGTGAATGGCGTCGCGATGCGCTCGGGAGCTGATTCATCCTCCGTCAAAACCAACTCTCAGACCCAATCTGGAGCGGACATATGGCCCCAAGCCCTGGCCGCCGAACAAAAAGCCATTGCCCGGCTTTCTGGACTTGGTTGGGTGCCAGACTATGTCTCGGTGCGTCGACGCGCGGACTTGTTGCCACCCAGTTTGGCCGATGTGGCCAATGCTACGCCACTGGTTGTATTGGCCGCCGCTAGACTCGGTGCGACGCGCCTGATCGACAACCTCGAGGTCTGAGCCCCTATCTGAGCGCCAATCTGCGCGCCCATTCAAACTCAGCCATGCGGGCTGGCAAATCCATTCGGGTTGTTCGATTGCCAGCGCCAGTGGTCTTCACACATCTGATCCAGCGGGCGTTCAGCGCGCCAACCCAGGAGCGCTCGCGCGTGTGCGGGATCGGCGTAACAGCTCGCAATATCGCCAGACCGCCGGTTGACGATCTCGAACGGAATCGACCGACCACTGGCTCGTTCAAAGGCGCGGATGACTTCGAGGACGGTGTATCCCGTGCCCGTTCCCAGGTTGACGGTCCAGTGCCCCGGGTGGTCAAGAATCCGTCGCAGTGAATCGACATGGCCGAGGGCCAGATCCACCACATGAATGTAGTCACGCAAGCCGGTGCCATCACGGGTGTCCCAATCGTCGCCAAAAACGGAGAGGCGCTCGCGTCGACCAACTGCGACCTGCGCAATAAAGGGCATCAGGTTATTGGGCAAACCACGAGGATCCTCGCCGATCCGGCCACTTAAATGGGCCCCGACCGGGTTGAAGTAGCGCAGTGTTCCGATGGCCCAGGACGGGTCGCTGGTCGCCAGATCCGTCAAGATGGATTCGATGCACGCCTTGGTCCGCCCGTACGGGTTGGTCGGTTGGATCGAAGCGGCCTCATTGATCGGGACGCGCTGAGGGTCACCATAAACCGTGGCCGAGGATGAGAACACGATGCGCCGGACGCCGGCCTGCTCCATCGATTCGAGGAGCACGAGGGTTCCGCCGACGTTGTTGTCCCAGTAGGCGATGGGTTTGCTGACCGATTCGCCAACGGCCTTGAGTCCCGCAAAGTGAATCACCGCATCAATGGCGTAGGTTTGGAAGATCGTCGCCATCGCGCAGCGGTCGCGAAGGTCAGCCTTCACAAACGGGATCGCCTGCCCCGTCAATTCGGTCACGCGTTGCAAACTTTGTTCGCTGGCGTTCGACAAATTATCGA
>CAIPGD010000382.1 GCA_903864485.1 uncultured bacterium
GGGACGACAGAGAGTTCAATTCCGGAGGTCTCAGCAGGATTCACCTGCCAACCGTATCAGACGCGTGCAAGCACCAGGGAGCCATTCGTCCCGCCGAAGCCAAACGAATTTTTCAGAGCCACATTGATTACCCGATCACGGGCCACATTGGCGCAGTAGTCAAGATCGCAGCCCTCGCCGGCTTCATCCAGGTTAATGGTTGGCGGTACGACCTGATGATGCAGCGCGAGCGTCGTGAAAACGAGTTCGATCCCACCAGCACCCCCTAACAGGTGACCGGTCATCGATTTGGTCGAACTCATAACCAACTTACGGGCGGCTGACTCACCCAGTGCCAACTTGACCGCATTGGTCTCATTGAGGTCACCGAGAGGCGTGGAGGTCCCGTGGGCGTTGATGTAATCAATCTGGTCCGCGGTAACTTTCGCGTGGCGCATCGCAATCTGCATCGATCGTCTCGGCCCGTCAACATCGGGAGCGGTGATGTGGCCGGCATCGGCACTCATGCCAAAGCCTAAAACTTCAGCGTATATCGTAGCGCCGCGAGCACGAGCGTGTTCATACTCTTCTAGCATCAACACGCCAGCGCCTTCGCCCAACACAAAGCCATCCCGATCTTTGTCCCATGGTCGTGATGCCGCTGCAGGATCATCGTTGCGGGTTGAAAGGGCCCGCATGGCGGCAAATCCGCCCAAACCAAGGGGAGATATCGTGCTTTCGCACCCTCCCGCCAGCATGACATCGGCATCGCCATATTCAATCAGGCGCGAGGCCTCGCCAATGCAATGAAGCCCCGTAGTGCACGCGGTCACGACGGCGAGATTGGGCCCTTGCAATCCGCACTGGATCGATAACTGCCCGCTGACCAGATTAATGATCGAACCGGGCACAAAAAACGGGCTGATTTTACGGGCGCCGCCGGCTAGATAAGCATCGTGGGTGTCTTCAATCAGGGGGAGACCACCAATTCCTGAACCCACCATGCAGCCAATACGTTCGCGGTTGGCGTCGGTCACTTCGAGGCCGCTGTCACGCAGCGCCTGCACACCCGCGGCGACTCCGTAGTGAATGAAGGTATCGAAACGTCGCGCCTCTTTGGGGTTTATCCAAAGCGCGACATCGAAGTCTTTGACCTCACCGGCAATCTGTGAATTGAGACCCGACGCATCAAATCGCGAAATCGTCGAGATTCCGCTCTGGCCGGCAGTAATCTGTTTCCAGGCCGTTGCGACGTCGTTTCCCACCGGCGAAACGATCCCCAAGCCCGTGACGACAACCCGTCGCTTACTCAGTTCAGCCCCCACATTGCGTGACAGTTACGAGCGCCCAGCCTGAGGTCAGGCCTTGATGTGTGCCTTGACGTAGTCAATTGCCTGCTGAACCGTGGTGATCTTCTCGGCTTCATCGTCGGGTATCTCGGTCTCAAACGCATCTTCCAGCGCCATCACGAGTTCGACCGTATCGAGTGAGTCTGCCCCTAAATCATCGGTAAACGATGACTCAATCTTAATTTCGGCTTCCGCCACGCCCAATTGTTCGGCCACAATTTTTTTGACGCGCTGTTCAATACTGTCCATAAAATTCCCCGGTGAAAGTGTCGAGATTGTATCAGCGGGCAAGCGCCTCAAGCCATGTGCATGCCGCCATTGACGTGAATCGTAGCCCCGGTAACGTAATCAGCCTCGCACAAAAACCGGACCGCGTGGGCAACCTCCACCGCGCGTCCGAGTCGGCCCAGAGGGATTTGTGCAAGTAGGCCAGAGGTGACCGAGTCACCCAGACTGCGGGTCATATCGGTATCAATAAACCCGGGGGCGACACAGTTGACCGTAATGCCACGACTGCCCAATTCACGGGCCAATGACCGACTCATGCCTTCCACACCAGCTTTCGCCGCCGCATAGTTGGCCTGTCCCGCGTTACCGAGATGCCCAACCACCGAGGTGACATGAATAATGCGGCCAAATCGCTGCTTCATCATGGGGCGCATAACGAGTCTGCTTAGGCGAAACACGGCGGATAAATTGGTTTCAATCACCGCGTCCCAATCGGCGTCTTTCATCCGCATGGACAGGTTGTCTCGAGTGATACCAGCGTTGTGCACCAAAATCTCAATCGGCCCCTGCTCGAGCAGACTCGCAATCAGGACTTCTATCGCCGATGCATCGTCTACATTGGCAACCACACCCCGCCCCGAAAGCTTGCTGGCTGCAAAATGCGTGTCAATGGCTTCAGCCCCCGCCGAGCTGGTCGCGGTCCCAATGACATGAACGCCACGCGACGCGAGATCCAATGCAATCGCCTGACCGATCCCGCGCGATGCACCGGTCACAAGGGCCCTCCGCCCCTGGAGCGCGTTATCAGAAGAATTCATGAAGGCACCCCCATAACGCCTGCCACCTCAGCCAGTACTGCCTGAAGCGAAGCCGCGTCATGAATCGAACTGCTACGCAGTTCCGGGGCAATCCGACGGGTCAAGCCAGCCAATACCTTACCTGGTCCACATTCGATCAAATGGGTCACCCCCATTGACTGTAAACGTAACACCACCTCAACCCATCGCACCGGCCCCCAAGCCTGACGGACCAACGCATCCCGGATGCGATCTGGTCCTGACTCAATCGCCACGTCAATGTTGTTGACCAAGGGGATGCCCGGTGTTTGAAAAGCGAGTTCAGCCAACGCGCCCCTGAGCACGAGACCAGCGGGTTCGAGCAAGGACGCATGAAATGGCGCCGAAACCGGAAGAGGCAGAGCCCGTTTCGCCCCAGCCGCTTTGGCCAAAACACAAGCCCGTTCAACGGCCTCACGATGCCCGGCAACAACCACTTGAGACGGCGCATTAAAATTGACCGCTTCGACGACGGCGGGTTCGCCGTGCGCTTTCGCGTCGGTGCTGGCCTGGTCGCAGACCGCCAATACTGCGGCATCCTCAAGGCCCAAAATGGCCGCCATGGCCCCCGACCCGACCGGAACCGCATCCTGCATTGCACGAGCGCGAATCCGAACCAGTCGAACGGCATCTGCCAAGTTCAGCGAGCCTGCCGCCACCAACGCCGAGTACTCACCGAGGCTATGTCCAGCAACCGCTGCCGGCTCGGGCCCGCCTGCAGCGCGCCAGGCGGCAAGCGTAGCGCAACCCGCAACCAGCATCGCGGGTTGCGTGTTGGTCGTTAAATTCAGGGACTCGATGGGACCCTGCGCAATCAGACCGCTCAGGTCCTCCGCGAGCGCCGCATCAGCCTCCGTCAGCACTGCCTGCACAGCATTCTCAATCTTGAGATCCGTTGCGGTTACCGGTGAAGACTCCCCTCGCGGGGCAAAGAAGCCGTTGAGCATGCCCACCGACTGTGAGCCCTGTCCAGGGAAAACAAACGCAATCGTCATGAATCAAATCCGTACTTCACGCACTTCAGAATCTTAAAAGCACCGCACCCCAGGCAAAACCCCCGCCGACCCCTTGCAGTAATACATGCTGAGCCGGTTGAATTCGGCCCTCCCGCACCGCCACATCAAACGCGAGGGGGACCGAAGCCGCAGACGTATTCGCATGTCGATCCAAAGTGACGATGACTCGCTCAGAATCAATGCCAAGGCGCCGGCCAGTGGCCTGGAGAATTCGAATATTGGCTTGGTGAGGGATTAACCAATCGAGGTCCTCGACCGCCATACCGGCCTTGTCGAGAACTTCTCGGGCAACCGAGTCCAGTACTGTCACGGCCAACTTAAAAACGGCTTGACCGTCCATCTTCAAAAAAGGATGTCCGACAATTTCGCCCCGTCGAATTGAACCTGTTGTGCACAGAATCGAGGCATGTCGACCGTCCGCATGCAGCGCCGTGCTGAGGATGCCAGGCGACTGGTCGGCCACCAGAACGACCGCTCCCGCGCCGTCGCCAAACAGCACACAACTGGTTCGATCGGACCAATCGAGGATAGTTGAAAAGGTCTCAGCCCCAATGACGAGAGCGCAACGTGCGAGGCCGCTACGGATCATTGAATCTGCAGTTGCAAGGGCGTAGACAAACCCAGCACAAACGGCTTGCACATCAAATGCAGCCCCACCAAATGCACCCAGTTCACGCTGGATCAAACAGGCGGTACTCGGAAAAATCTGGTCTGGGGTGGACGTTGCGACAATCA
>CAIPGD010000383.1 GCA_903864485.1 uncultured bacterium
AAGGTAATCTGCGACAGGGCGGGCGCCGTCAGCAGCAGGCCCAAGGTGCACAAGCCGCTCAAGGTAGTCGTTTTCATGATGGTCTCCTGTTGAGGGAGACTGTGAGCGCATGAAGAGTGGGGGTCGGTGCGGTTGCGTACGGTGGGGGTGTACGGCGAAGTCGCGAGGATTTCCGCCCTCACCGCAAACCAAAAGAATCATCACGCTGGCTTGGTTTTTTCCTAGAGGTGAAGCCAATATGATTAATTATTTATTAGAGGTACCGCTCGTTTTGGCTGATTTCCCAGTATAGCTCATAGATCTCCTTGATGATTTTAGAGGCGGTCTGCTTCCTTATTCGGCGCATGGTGTGCTCAGCGCTTCCTTGCAAAACTGTTCCCTTGTGGTCAAGCACTGGCCCGAGCTTATTAATTTGTTCCAGCACCCACCGCCACCTGGCTTGAAGCCCAGCAGGAAAATCCTTCTCAGATAAAGTATGAAATACAAGAAATGCCGCGCCCAACCGTTCTCTGGCATCACCGGGGTGAGAAGCCAGGACGGATAATGCAGTGGTCAGTTTTTCAACAGCATAGTTATGTTTTTTCATACTGTTCGTAGCGGTGCCGCTTGGTGTCAGCTGATCTCGCGCGCGGTCTATCGGAGTGAGTTTGATCATGTATTAAATTCAAATGAAATCTCCTAGAGCCGCCGGGGTCACAAAGCAGGCTCACCCAGCGAGCCTGCCTTCCGGCACTATGAGCAGGGCTAACCTGCCCAAAGTAGTGGAGCAATCGATCTGGCACCAGGGGCCAGAAGAACCGTATCAGCGGTCTCATCAAACTTAGTTCTAACTTCCTAGTGGTTCATCGTGAAAACAGAGATTGAGCGCAAAAGCAGCTTGGTTCGGCTCGGCTTCAGCTATGAGCGGGGCGGCGTGCACACTGCTCGAACCATGATGCTCGTCGAGCTGCGCGCGCTGCTGTCCTATGTGGATGCACCCGACGCCACCCGTGCTGACTACCTGTCTGCCATCCAAACAGCCAATTGTCTTGGCAAACGCTCGGGCAAGACGCGGACCTTAACTTTTCGGCATCTGGCCGACCTCTACGCGCTTGATCCGAGTTTGTTAGTGTTTCGGGCGTTGAGATTTTTTTGGCAGCGCGAAACTGATGGACAGCCTATGTTGGCTTCACTATGCGCGTATGCGCGCGACCCACTATTTCGATCGACAGCATCGTTTGTCCTGGGGTGCCAGGAAGGGGCTGTCATTAGCCGCGACGCAATGGAAGATGTCATCGATGCACAAGAGCCGGGACGCTTTAGCCCTGCGACGCTAAAGTCGACCGCGCAGAACATCAATTCGTCGTGGACCCAGTCTGGTCATCTTGTGGGTCGAGCTAGCAAGGTGCGCATTCGGTCTGTATCAACCCCAGGGGCAGTCTCCTTCGCGCTACTTCTTGGCTACGTTAGTGGCCTACGTGGCGAATCATTGTTCAAGAGTGACTACACACGGATGCTCGACTGTTCATTCGAAAAAATGATCGAGCTGGCCGAAGATGCTTCGCGCCGTGGCTGGATCTCGCTTAAGCGCGTCGGGCAGGTTGTCGAGGTACTTTTTCCGAGCCTGATCAACGCACAGGAAATGGAGTGGGTCCGTGAGCAGAATTAAGCGATTGCTGGAGTCTTACACCAAGTACATCGCTGTGCCATGGCGCGATGACGCCGCAGCTGCCCAACGCGTCATCTTCTGCGTTTACAACGAGACGGAAGAGCTTCGTTTGCGAGCTAAGTTCGACGAGTTTGAGATTGCCACCCGAGCATCTGGCCATGAGTGGGTTTCGTTCGATTTGACTGACTCGTTCCCAGGTTGGCTGTCATCCCAGCGCTACGCCAAGAGCTACTTCCAACAGCCCAATCTACTTGCAACGCTGTTGCCCAAGTACCTGGGTTATATCGAAGCCGAGTTTGAGGCGTTTCTTCAAGCCAAGAAGGTTGACGAAGATGTTGTCGTGGCACTGACGGGTGTAGGTACGTTGTTCGGTTTCTTAAAGGTTAAGGAAGTCGTAGACAAGCTTGCTCCTAAAGTGAAAGGGCGCTTGCTGGTGTTTTTCCCCGGCAGCTATGAAAACAACAACTACCGATTGCTCGATGGCTACGACGGCTGGAACTACTTGGCAGTGCCCATCACAGCGGATAAAGAATTCTAAAAAACGAGATGCATATGCTTAATCGCGATATCTATCAAAAAGACCCGTCGGCCCGAAAGTTGGTCAACGAGGGCGTCGCCAGCGTCAATGACGAAAAGACGGAGCAGGCTCTTTCCGTACTTAGGTACGAGCTCGAGACCTTTGTCTGCGATGGGCAGTACGAGAAAGGCCTGGAGCATATCCTCGAAATTTATTTGAAGAACATCGAGCACGCAGAGCAGCCTGCTGTCTGGGTTAGCGGCTTCTACGGGTCCGGTAAGTCGCACTTAGTCAAGATGCTACGGGCACTGTGGGTAGACAGCCAGTTTGCAGACGGCGCAAGTGCGCGTGGCATTGCCACGTTGCCACAGAGCGTTAGTGTTCAACTTAAAGAGCTAAGCATCCAGGCGAAGCGCCACGGGGGGCTGCATGCAGCCTCTGGCACGCTCGGGGCTACCGCGCGGGATAAGTCCGTGCGTATGGCGTTGCTAAGCATCCTCTTTAAGTCCGTTGGATTGCCTGAGCAGTACCCGGTGGCCCGATTCGTCATGTGGCTTCAGCATGAAGACATCTATGACGCCGTCCGCAGTCATGTGGAGACAAGCGGTCTGGACTGGAGTGAAGAACTCGACAACTTCTACGTCGCCGAAGGCCTGCACAAAGCATTGGTCAAGGCCAAGCCCAATTTATTTAGCTCGCCTTCATCCTGCGTAGAGACTCTGAACAACCTGTATCCGTATGTGCAGGATGTTTCCAGCGGCGACATGCTCAAAGTCATTCGCCAAGCGCTGACTCGCGACAACAAGTTTCCACTCACGCTTGTGGTGCTGGATGAGGTGCAGCAGTACATCGGCGGAGACAGTCAGCGTTCCATCGATGTGCAAGAAGTTGTCGAGGCCTGCTGCAAAAACATTGGCGGCAAGATGCTCTTCATCGGTACAGGGCAAACCGCTGTTACCGGCACCTCCAACTTAAAGAAGCTCGAAGGACGCTTTACCGTCCGCGTCGAGTTGTCGGATGCCGATGTCGATGCAGTTATCCGAAAGGTCATCCTTGCGAAGAAGCCCGAGGCCAAGGCCACCATAGATCAGGTGATGCAGACCAACTTGGGCGAAATTTCTCGCCATTTGGCCGGCACGACTATTGGCCACCGCGCGGACGATGAGCAGTTCTTCCCACAGGATTATCCGATATTGCCGGTGCGCCGCCGATTCTGGGAGAGCGCTCTGCGTGTACTCGATCAGACCGGCACTGATAGCCAGTTGCGCAACCAGCTTTCGATGATCCACAAGGTCATCCAGACTAATTTAGATGCATCTGTCGGTGGCGTCGTGCCAGCGGACTATCTGTACTTTGATGCAGCCGACAAGCTGCTGCAGTCACGCGTGCTTCCCCGAAAGGTTCACGAAAAGACCATGGTCTGGGTCAAAGGTAGCGACGACCAGCGCCTGATGGGCCGTGCGTGTGGCTTGGTGTTCTTGATCAACAAGCTGGCCAGCAGTAACAACGAGATCGGCATTCATGCCACTGTCGACACACTGGCCGATTTGCTAGTGGAGGACCTGACGCAAGGCTCCAGCGCTCTTCGTAGCAAGCTCCCGAGTGTGCTCGACAAGTGCGAGTTGCTGATGAAGGTCGGGGACGAGTACCGCATCCAAACCGAGGAAAGCGCTGCATGGAACGACGAGTTCTTAAGTCAGCGCAACAGTTTGGCCAACGAAGCCCATCGCGTAGACGCGGAGCGGGACGATCGTATCCGCGGTCTCTTCGGCGCAATGGTGCGCAAGCTGTCGCTCACCCATGGCACGTCCAAGGTCACGCGCGACATCTTCCCTGTGTTCGACGCTCAACTGCCCAGCGACGCCAGCGAGAAAGTCTGCGTCTGGGTGCGCGATGGCTGGAGCATCGACGAGAACTCGGTGCGTGCCGACGCTCGTCAGGCAGGCAACCAGTCACCCACCGTGTTTGTTTTCATCCCCAAGCGTTCGGCCGATGACCTGCGGCACTACCTGATCGACTTCAAGGCTTCCAGCGCGACTCTAGATAAGCGCGGCGTGCCCAACACTGCCGAGGGCACCGAGGCCCGCTCAGCGATGGAGACCACCAAGCAAACCGCTGAAGGCAAGATCCGCGAACTGTTGCAGGATGCTTTCTCGGGTGCCCGTGTTTTTCAGGCTGGCGGTAACGAAATTATTGCCATCGATCTGCAGGGCGGTACCTTGGAAGCCGCCACCAATGCACTGCAACGGCTATACCCGCAGTTCCACCTTGCGGATCACGCCGGTTGGCCCAAGGTCTATGAGAAGGCGCAGAAGGGTGCGCCCGATGCGCTTAAGAGCGTGGGCGACGAGGGTGAGCCCGCCAAGAACGCGGTGTGCAAAGCCATTCTGGCCTTCATTGCTGGCGGCAAGAAGGGCATCGATATCCGCAAGAACTTCGAAGGCGCCACCTACGGCTGGCCGGGCGACGCGGTCGACGGTGGCTTGCAGGTGCTGCTGGTGGGCGGGCTTATCCGTGCTCAAGACGACAAGGGTAAGACCATCGACCCGAAGGACCTTGAGCGCAAAGTCATCGGCAAGACCATGTTCAAGGTCGAGTCGGCCACGGTGTCAGCGGTACAGCGCATCCAGATCCGCAAGGTGCTACAGGAAGTCGGCCTCACCGCCAAGCAAGGCGAAGAGCTGGCTTACGTGCCGCAGTTCCTGGTCAGCGCGCAAGAACTGGCCAACCGCGCCGGAGGCGACGCCCCACGTCCGGCGCGCCCGGAAACGAAGGGGTTGGACGAGATCCGCCTCACCGCTGGCAACGAGCAGCTGTTGGCCCTGTACAACCAGCGCGATCAACTCTGCGCCGCCATCCGCACCTGGACAGATGTCGCCGAGCGTATCGACAAGCGCTTGCCCGCCTGGAACACGCTCAAGCGGCTGCTGGCCCAGGCTAATGGGCTGTCTGGCGCCGAGGTCCTGGTGGCGCAGGTCACGCACCTTGAGCAGCAACGCCAACTGCTGGAGGAGCCTGACCCCGTCACCCCCCTGGTGGCCAGCCTGACGCAGTTGTTGCGCGACGAATTGAACCGGCTGCACACCGACTACCAGACCCGCCACAAGAACGGCATGGCGCGCCTGGACGCCGACACCAACTGGAAGCAGCTGGAGCCCGAGCAGCGCAACAGCCTGCTGGCCGCCCAGAAGCTCACCCTCACCGATGCACCCATGGTGCAAGTGGCCAACACCGACGAGGTGCTCGCCACGGTCGATCGGTTGTCGCTGTCGTCGTTCGCTGATCGTGTGGCCGCCATCGACTCGCGCTTTGACGCGGTGCTGGTGGCTGCAGCCGAATTGATGGAGCCCAAGGCGCAGTTCGTCAAGCTGCCCCACCGGACGATCAAGACCGACGAAGACATCGAGGCCTGGCTGCTGGATGCCAAACAGACCATCGCACAGGCCCTGAAAAAAGGCCCGGTCATCCTTCACTGAGGCCTGATTTCCCATGATGCAAGCACTCGACAAAGACCTGCGCAGCGCGCTGGAGAAGACCGTCAAAGCGGCCCGCACGGTGGCGGAGACGGCTGCGCACGCGGCGCTGGACCAACTGGGCGTCGGCCACGACAAACCCGAGGCCTTTCTGAGCGATGCCGAGAAGGCGCTGCGCAACCGCATGCGCACCCACGGCAAGCAGCTCGGTGACGCCCGAGACTCGAAGAGCACCAACCCAACCTATGGCAAGCAAGAGGTTCAGCACCTGGTGCAAGAGGTCGCCTACCAGCATTGGCACCGCATGCTGTTCGCCCGCTTCCTGGCCGACAACAACCTGTTGATGTACGACGGCGTGGCCGTCACCATCGAAGAGTGCGATGAGCTGGCCCCCGACGAAGGCGCCAAGAGCGGCTGGGAGCTGGCCGGCAAGCTGGCCGCCCGCATGCTGCCGCAGGTGTTCAAGCCCGGTTCGCCGGTGTTCGAGTTGACCTTTGCGCCCGAACACCAGAGCGAGCTCGAACGCCTGCTCAAAGCTCTGCCCGATGCCGTATTCAAGGCCAGCGACAGCCTGGGCTGGGTGTATCAGTTCTGGCAGGCCGACAACAAGGAGCGCATCAACAAGTCGGAAGTGAAGATCGGCGCCGACGAGTTGCCTGCCGTCACCCAGCTCTTCACCGAGCCGTACATGGTGGCCTTCTTGCTGCACAACTCGTTTGGCGCCTGGTGGGCCACCCGTCACCCGGGCAAGCCATGCCCCGTCAACCTCGACTACTTCCGCACCCTGGAAGACGGCACGCCGGCCGCAGGCAAGTTCGAAGGCTGGCCCGATTCGCTGGCCGACTTCAAGCTGCTCGACCCGTGCTGCGGCTCGGGTCACTTCCTGGTGGCCGCCTTCCTGATGCTGGTGCCCATTCGGATGGCGGCAGAGGGCCTGAGTGCCAAGGAAGCCGTCAACCGCGTCCTGGCTGAAAACATCCACGGCCTGGAGCTGGACCCGCGCTGCGTGGAGATCGCCGTGTTCGCGGTGGCCCTGGAAGCCTGGCGCTATTCCGACGCGTCGGGCAGGCCGCTTGGTGTGCGAGAAATTCCGGCTCCCAACATCGCGTGCTGTGGCCTGAAGGTGGCGGCCAAGGCGCAAGACTGGGAAGCCCTGGTTCCGGATGATGCAGCCAACGCGGAATACGTGCGGCAGGAGTTGCGTCACTTGCATGCGAGCTTCGCCCAGGCGCCCCTGTTGGGCAGTTTGCTTGATCCCTCGCGCAGCCTGAAGGATGACCTGGCCACCTCCAGTTTTGAGACGTTGACACTATTGCTCCGGAAGGCATTGGCGACTGAACGACCAGCCGATCTAGCGAGTAATGATGGTGATCGCTGGGAGATGGCGATTAGCGCGCAAGGACTACTGGACGCCGCGCGTTTGCTCGATGCGCGATATCACCTAGTAATCACAAACGTCCCCTATTTGGGTCGGGGCCAGCAATGCGACGTACTTCGGGACTACTGCGAATCACATTTCGCTCACGCGAAGGGCGACTTAGCCAATGTCTTTCTAGAACGCTGCCTTGAACTCTCTGTGGATGGCAGTGGTGGCGTGTTGCAGATTGTCATGCCGCAGAACTGGCTGTTTCAGTCAAGCTACAAGAAACAGCGCGAATCCCTGCTCAAAAATGTTTGCTGGAATCTATTAGTTCGACTCGGCGAAGGTGGCTTTGAAAGTCTGCAAGCTGCCGGTGCGTTCATCATTCTGCTCACGCAGACGAACGCCCCACCAAGCCCGAATTTCCTCCTTCATGGACTTGATGCAAGTTCACCACGGACGGCACAGGAGAAGGCGAAGCTGCTGCTTTCAAGCGAAGTCGTAGCTGTGAGCCAGCAAGGGCAGTTGCGCAATCCGGATGCACTAGTGACCTTGGGCGATCTTGAGCAATCAATTCCACAGCTCAATGTCGTCACCAATTCCTACCAGGGGCTTCGGACAGGGGACCTCAATAGATTTGTCCAGACATTTTGGGAGAGAGATAAGTTCAATGGTGGCTGGGAGCCATTTCAAACCACAAGCGACGATGAGAATGGCGGGTATACAGGACTAACCCACAGCATTTTCTGGGAGGCTGGAAGAGGTGCGTTGCACAGCTACGCAGCAGCGACCCGCGACCGACTTCATGATATGCACGAAAGTGGCAATCGAGCATGGGGGCGAAAGGGCATAGCCGTCGCTCAAATGAGAAATCTTAGAGCTACATACTATTTGGGCGCCAAGTTTGACAACACGTTAGCCGTCCTGTACCCAAAGAACGATGACCATATCCTTCCGGCAATTGCTGCTTACATGATGAGTCCCGAATACGAGCAGCAGGTAAGGGTACTAAACCAGAGCGTCTACGTGACAAACGCAACGCTGGCGAAAGTCCCCTTCGATTTGCCTTACTGGAAAAGTGTCGCGGAAGTTCAGTATCCAAACGGCCTACCGCAGCCATATTCGGACGATCCAACCCAATGGATCTTTCACGGTCACCCACAGCCAGCGACTTTCCCACTTCAAGTTGCCGTGGCACGTTTGGTTGGCTACTCGTGGCCGTCGGAAGCCGACGGCAAGATGGAGTTGTCTGATGAGGCGCGAACATGGATCACTCGCAGCAAGGCGCTCGCCAGCCACGCGGACAAAGACGGCATCGTTTGCGTTCCACCAGTGGGACGGGAAGCATCAGCTAGCGATCGACTTCTTAATCTGCTGGCCGATGCCTATGGAACCGACTGGAGTAACGACGTCCTGGCGAAGTTGCTGACCGCCGCCGATCACGCCGGGAAGTCCCTGGACACTTGGCTCCGCGACAAGTTTTTCACCCAGCACTGCGCACTGTTCGGCAACAGGCCCTTCGTGTGGCACATCTGGGATGGTCTGCGCGACGGATTCGCCGCACTGGTGAACTATCACAAGCTCGACTACAAGGCGCTGGAGGCGTTGATCTACACCTACCTGGGTGACTGGATCGGCCGCCAGAAGCGTGATGCCGACAGCGGCGTCGACGGAGCCCAGGAAAAGCTGGCTGCCGCTGAGGCGCTGAAGAAACGCCTGGAACTGATTCTGACGGGCGAGGCGCCCTACGACATCTTTGTGCGGTGGAAGCCGATCGAGGAGCAGCCCATTGGCTGGAACCCCGACCTGAACGACGGGGTGCGCTTGAACATCCGCCCCTTTCTCTCAGTGCCAGATGTAGGCAAACGCGGAGCGGGCGTACTGCGTGACAAGCCAAAGAGCCTGCATTGGGAAAAGGACCGGGGCAGCGATGTGCCGTCAGCCCCTTGGTACGAGCTCGGCTTGCAATACGACGGCAAAGTGGGCGACCGTATCAATGACCACCACTTGAGCCTGGCCGACAAACGCAAGGCGCGGGAGAAGGCCAAGTGATCAAGTCGGTCAACAACTACCCGGTCTCGCAGCTCTTCGACATCGAAGCGGGTGTGGTCTATGCGATCCCGCGCTACCAGCGCGAATACACCTGGAAGATGGATCAGTGGGAGTCGCTCTTCGATGACGTAGAAGAGAACGACCCCGGGTACTTCTTGGGTTCGATCATCTGCATCAACCAGACCACCGACACCCTGGCCGTGCAGCGGCTGGAGGTGGTGGACGGCCAGCAAAGGCTGACGACGCTGTCGCTGCTGTTCGCGGCGCTGTACCAGTCGCTGAAGCGGCACGAGAAGGATCTGGACGACGACCAGCGCGTGGAGCTGATCAACCTCAAGCGCAAGCTGGTGTTGAAGAAGGGAGACGACCAGTTGCGCGTCATCCCGCAGATTCAGAACAACAACCAGAACGACTACCGCGCCGTCTTGTCCGACGTGGGCGTGATCAGCCCGTTCGATACGCCGGCCTACGCGGGCAACCGCAAGATCTTCCGCGCATTCCGGTACTTCCAGGGTCGCATCGAAGAGATGGTGCAGGGCGAGAACGATCGCCTGGCGTCGATCATGGCCTTCCTCGACAAGGTGAGCCAGGCCTGCCTGGTGAAGATCGAGGTGGCCAGCCACGCCGATGCCTACACGCTCTTCGAGTCGCTCAACAACCGGGGCATGCCGCTCACGGCCATCGACCTGATCAAGAACAAGCTGCTGGCCCGGCTGGAAACCACCGAGCCCGGCAAGGTGGACCACTACTTCGACGTGTGGAACAAGCTGCTGGGCTATCTGGGCGACGACTACAGCGTCCAGGAGCGCTTCTTTCGGCACTACTACAACGCGTTCAAAGACCCGCTGAACGTACCGTTCCGCAAGGACGAGGACAAGAAGAAGGACCCCCTGGGACCGGTGGCCACAAGGTCCAACCTGATCCAGATCTACGAGAAGCTGATCAATCAGGACGCCAAGCACCACCTACAGGCCATCCGTTCCGCCGGCCAGCTGTATGCACTGATGCTGGCCCGGAACACTGACGAGGCCTGGGCTCCGCTGGACAAGCCGCTGAAGGACCTTGACCGCATTCAGGGCGCCCCGTCTTACCTGTTGATGCTGTACCTGCTGGTGCGTCGTGAGGCGCTGGGCATCGACGTGGCGCAGCTGGAAGATATCGCGCGGCTGCTGGTTTGCTTCTTCGTTCGACGCAACCTCACCGACACGCCGCCCACCCGTGACCTGACGCGCCTGTTCATGGCCGCCATCGACAAGGTGGCAGAGCTGTCGGGGGCCGCCGTGGTGACGACGATTCGCGACGAGCTGCTGGCGGTGTCGGCCAGCGACGAGACTTTCCGCAGCAAGCTGGTAGGTGCCATCTACGAGGAGAACGCCGGAGTCACCCGGTTTGTGCTGTGCGCCTTGGCCGAGCAGAGCATGACCAAGGAGACCTGGGTCGATCTGTGGAAGTACGAAGGCAAGCTCTTCGTGTGGACCATCGAGCACATCTTCCCGCAAGGCGACAACATCCCCGCGTCGTGGGTGACCATGATTGCGGGCGGCGACGAGAAGAAGGCCAAGGCCATTCAGGAAACGCATGTCCACAAGCTCGGCAACCTGACGATCTCCGGCTTCAACAGCGCGCTGGGCAACAAGAGCTTCAAAGACAAACGCGACCGCACCGACAGCAAGGGCCGTGAGGTGGGCTACAAGAACGGGCTCAAGCTCAATGCCGAATTGGCAACGTCCGATTCGTGGAGCGTGAAGCAGATCGATACACGAACCACCACGCTGGTGGACCAGGTGGTGAGCCTCTTCGCCATGACAGGGGGCCAGCCATGCGCGTGATCGAACATCTGGTCAAGACTCTGCGCGACTCGGCGATCTTCAACCCCGAGGTTCAAGTCACGCCCTCGTGCATCTTGTGGCCCGACAAAGACCGCCAGTGGGAGGCTGTGATCCCGCGCCTGCAGAGCGAGCTGGCGGAACTGCTGGTGCTGGGCGACTTCACGCCCGAGAACCGCACCGGGCCAGCCATCTGGCTGCGCTGCGTGATTGCGGGCAAGGCGCCCGATGTCACTTTGCCAGCCGACCGCGTGCCGGTGTTCTACCTGCCTGGCGTGAGCCGCCAGGACTTGCGGGCGATCGAAGACTGCCCGGACCTGTTGAAGCCCTTGGCCGAACTGCAATACCGGGGCGTGATCTGGTCACAGGCCAACGCCAAGGACTGGACCATCATGGCCTTCCTGAAGTCCGACCAAGGCGGCATGGGTCTGGACGTGGCCCAGGACAACGACGCCAAGAACGCCATGCAACTGGCGCTGTACCGGCTGCTGGATGAAGAGCTTGAACTGCTGAAGGGCAAGCGGCTGGACAAGGACTACTTCAACACCCTGCTGACCGGCGGCGACCCGGTGCGCGACTTGCTGCAATGGCTGGATCTGGGCGACGCTTTCCAGACCACTCGCGGCGCCAACGAGTGGAAGGCCTTTGTGGAGGTCTGCAAGTCACAGCTGGCGTTCAACCCCCAGGCCGATGGCGTCTTGGCAGGTGCCAGCAAGCTGGCGATGCGCGAAGGGCACTGGCATTCGGTGTGGGAGCGGTACAGCGAAGCACCCAAGCGCTACCCCAACATCCCGAGCCGAATCCGCCAGTGCAAGCCGCCCGACCTCGGCATCTTCGACACTCCTGCAGAAAAACTCAGCGGTTGGCCGCAGTGGAACGAAGAGCAAGAGAAGTCGCTCCAGCATGATCTGCTGGCCTTGAACCAGATGCCTGCGCATGAAGCCAGGAAGCGCGTGCTGGAGCTTGAGAAGGCGCATGCGCTGCGCCGTGATCTGGTATGGGCCGAGTTGGGTGAGTCGCCGCTGGCACTGGCCGCCAAGCACCTGGCAGTGGTTGCGGAAGTGACCAAAACGGCGTTGGCGGCCGGCACCGTCGCGGACTTGCAAGCTGGGTATGCTGCGCAGGGCTGGCGTGCCGACGATGCTGTGCTGGCAGCGCTGGCGTGTGTAGATAAGGTTGTCGATGGGGATGCAGTGACGGCCGCCGTTAGGGCGATATATCTGCCTTGGCTAGAGGAATCTGCGCGCTATCTACAAAAGCTGGTAGACGGCTCTTCCTATCCAGGTGGAACGATCGCCAATGCGAAAGCCTTTGCCCCCTCCAAAGGAGAGTGCGTTCTATTCGTGGATGGTCTGCGTTTTGACACAGCTCGCCGTCTATCGCTGGTCTTAGAGAAGCGCGGTTGCCAAGTAGCGGAAGCCATGAAGTGGACCGCCCTGCCAAGCGTAACTGCGACCGGAAAGGCAGCTGCTTCGCCCGTGCGGAATAAAATAAGCGGCACTGACGATTGCGATGACTTCGAACCATGTGTTGCTGCGACGGGCCAGTCGCTTAAGGGCGGCTATTACTTAAAGAAGCTACTGAACGACAACCAATGGAAGGTGCAGGACCGCGCCGATAGCGGCGATGGTCAGGGCAACGCATGGTGCGAGTTCGGCGATATCGACAGCGAGGGGCATGCCCGTGGATGGAAGCTGGCCAAACACATTGACCCGCTTCTCGCAGAGATTGCAGAACGCATCGGCGCCTTGTTGGGCGCAGGTTGGAATCGCGTTAGGGTAGTGACCGACCATGGCTGGTTGCTCATGCCGGGCAAGTTGCCCACGATTCAGATGTCCAAGGACCTCACTGACAACAAGTGGGGGCGCTGCGCCTCTATCAAGCCAGGTGCTTCCACCGATGAGCGTTTGTACCCCTGGTTCTGGAATCCGAACCAGAGGTTCGCGCTTGCTGATGGCGTGAGCTGCTACGGAAGATCGGTGGACTACAACCATGGCGGACTCAGCCTGCAGGAATGCCTGACCTTAGATTTGGTGGTCACCCAAAGTGAACATGTGTTGGGCAAACAGCTGGTCGAGGTCACAGATATCGCCTGGAAGGGATTGCGCTGCACGGTTGCCGTGGACGGCCAGTACGCGAATCTGTCTCTAGACATCCGCACTCAGGCGGGCGACCCGGCAACTAGCGTGGTCGTGAGCGTGAAAGCGCTCAAGGACAATGGCACCGCATCGGTGGTTGTTGAGAACGAAGAGTTGCAAGGCCGGGAAGGGTTTCTGGTCTTGATCTCTGAAGCTGGCGAGTCAGTGCTGCAGATCACGACGGTTATTGGCGGAGAAAACTAGATGATTGAGCTTGATCAAATTGATAAGAAGGCAATCAGTGCTCTCGATGGGTACCTGGTTCGAAAGGATCTCGTTCGGACATTTAGCCGCCAATTTCCAGTCCCAACCTACGTTGTGGAATTCTTGCTTGGCCGGTACTGCGCCACGACGGATGAAGTCGAAATCAAGGAGGGCCTTGAGATTGTCCAGAAACAGCTGGCTTCCAGAACCGTCAAGGCAGGCGAAGACGAGCTGTTTAAGGCGCGGGCACGCGAGTCCGGGTCGGTCAAGATCATCGATATCATCACGGCACGGCTGGACTCTAAGACAGATTCCTACGTCGCATCACTGCCCAGTCTTCGTCTAACTGACGTTCGTATATCACCGGAACTGGTGAAGGAAAACGAGCGCATGTTGACTGGGGGCTTTTACGCTGAGATCACTCTTGGCTATGACGCATCGATCGCCCAAGAAAAGGGCGGTCGGCCTTTTGGCGTGGATGGGCTGCGTGCGATACAGCTCTCGAAGCGCGAAATTTTGGACGTTCTAGGGACAGGGCGTGAGTCCTTCACGACGTCTGAGTGGCGAGACTTTCTGTTGCGAAGCGTTGGCTTTGAGCCGTCGTCGCTGTCCGATCGAGCCAAGGATGCGCTGCTGCTCCGCATGGTTCCGTTCGTAGAGCGCAACTACAACATGGTAGAGCTCGGACCTCGCGGAACTGGAAAGTCACACCTCTTTCAGCAGATATCGCCCTATGCGCATCTGATTTCTGGCGGCAAAGCGACTGTAGCCAGAATGTTCGTAAACAACTCCAACGGCCAACGCGGCCTTGTCTGCCAGTACGACGTGGTGTGTTTCGACGAGGTGTCTGGTGTCTCCTTTGACCAAAAGGATGGCGTAAACATCATGAAGGGCTACATGGAGAGCGGCGAGTTCTCGCGCGGTAAAGAAAGCATCAGGGCTGATGGATCGATCGTGTTAGTTGGTAACTTCGACGTTGATGTAGAGCACCAACAGCGCGTCGGGCACCTGTTTGGTCCTTTGCCGCCAGAAATGCGCGACGACACGGCCTTCATGGACCGCATTCACTGCTTCCTGCCGGGTTGGGATGTGCCCAAGCTAAACCCAACACTCTTTACTGAGCACTTTGGCTTGGTTAGCGACTTCCTCTCCGAGTGCTTTACGCAGTTGCGCAACCAAAGCCGAGTGTCAACGCTTCAGGACCGAGTCTATTGGGGCGGTTCACTTTCCGGCCGCGACATTACCGGTGTGAACAAGACTGTTAGCGGTTTGCTAAAGCTGCTTTATCCCAATGCGAACGCACAAGTGAGTGAGGTTGACCTGGAATGGGCCGTGCGTCTGGCGCTTGAATGTCGCCGGCGGGTCAAGGAACAACAAAAGCGGATCGGTGCTGCAGAGTTTCGTAACACCCATTTCAGCTACACCATGGGAGCCGAGGGAGTGGAAAAGTTCGTTTCCACTCCGGAGCTCCAGAGCCAGGGTGGCATTGGTGATGAACCGCTCGAATGCGGTCAGGTGTGGACCATCAGCTCTGGCGGCCAGGATGAACACCCAGGTTTGTTCCGCCTGGAGGTCACAGAAGGACCTGGTAGCGGAGTCCGCGTCCTGAACAACCCGGTGCCAGCACCCTTTCGCGAATCGATCCGCTATGCCGAGCAGAACCTATATGCCCGGGCCACAAGCTTGGTTGGCGATCGTGATCCAAGGTCTCACGAGTTCTCGGTGCAGTTGCGCGGGTTTGATGCCGCCAAGTCCGGAGCAAAGACTGGTGTTGCAGCGCTCATTTCATTGGCGAGTGCATTGCTTAAGAAGTCGGTACGCGGAGGTCTTGTTGTTGTTGGTGAGGTGACCCTCGGTGGCACCATCGAACCTGTTCACAACGCAGTCAGTCTCGCTGAACTTGCCGTAGAGAAGGGCGCGAAGTCACTGCTGTTGCCGGTTTCTTGTCGGAGGCAGTTGTTCGATCTGTCAGATGAAATGGCTACAAAGCTTGATATCGAGTTCTATCAGGATGGCAGGGATGCTTTGCTGAAGGCGCTTGCAGATTGATAGGCGTAAAGGGCCAGGGTTTGAATTACTGCTCCTCTAAGACGAGGGGTGTCAATGCGCAGTTTATGCTATTAAATATCTAGGGATTTGCGCGAATGAAAGCTATAGGAATTATTTTTGCTGCACTAACAATATTGGTGGCTAATCAAGCAATCGCAGCTAAATGGGAAGTAATGGAGAAGATGCCTGGGCATATTTTGAGGGATGGTGTCCTTAGCATAGACAAACAAAGCATCGTTTACGACGGTGAAAAAATGTCTTTTTGGGTAAAGGCAGAATCGAGTTCGCCCCAAAGCAAGATCACACCAGTTCGACTTTTGTTTCACTTTACGGCCAAGTGTTCGAAGCGTCTTTTAAGCACCGATCAGCAAATAAATTCTGACGGGCGTGTGAATCGTTTGGCAGGCAGTTTCGAGCCGGTGGAGCCAGAAAGCTTTAACGAATACCTTTTAAACGAGGTTTGCTCGTACAAGCGATGGTTATTCTTCTAATCATCTGTGGGCGCTATAAACGGAGAGCTCCAAGACGTTGGGACAACATTGGCCGTGCTTCCATGCTTCGCGCATGGGTGAGGCAGGCAGGTTTCGCAATATCCAGCGCATGTTCGCGGCATAGCTTTTATGGGTGTGCGGATGGCCTGTTCGAAGCCGCTAATCATGCGCTGCGCCCATAAAGAGAAGCTCGCTTTGATTCGTAGTTCCTCGCGAGTAACCTTTGTTGGATGGGGGGATTACCATACGAAGCCTAGAAAGCGCAGCAGGATGCCTATGTAGCGCCCTTCGACCGCATGAGGCCTATGAATGGCTGACGCAGTATCTTTTTGACAGCATCAGCGAAGTGCCGACGTCCCCCCGCCTTCAGTAGCGTTTGGGTTTAGAGTTTTCCGGTCATTGTAAGGGCCTTTTCGGCCATCTGTTTTGCGTAAGAGGCGGGCGTCAGCCCGCCGAGTGCTCGTTTGGGTCGCTCTTCGTTATATTCCCG
>CAIPGD010000384.1 GCA_903864485.1 uncultured bacterium
CCCTCTTTCTAGTCTGACCTTCGGATATCGATCACCACAACACCACGTGGATCTAGACGACCCGAGAGCGTTTGACCCTCAGAATTCCGTAATCGTATCGTATCACCAGTTGCACCATTTTGCATGGCCGTCGCTTCTGATGAAACGGTAAATCCAACCCCTACGATCTCTATACGGACAGTTTCACCCGAACGTATAGCCAAGGGAAGTCGGAGGGCTGATCGGGGCACGATCGAGCCAGCAGAAAGGTTTCGAATCGCAGTACGCCCGATTGCGTCCGCGGGGTTCGTCAGCGCGTCGGCACCAGCCGCACCGATATCGGCCTCAGCCATCACCAGGTCCCCGGCATCGATGACCGAATTATTTGCGAGCGCCCGGGTCGTCACCACTACATTTTTTAGAACAGTCACGCGGACTGACACGGTGAGCGACGGTCCCTGCTGTGCACCGGGCGCAGGAGCACAGCGAATCACATAGGGAACCGCACTTCCTGGGGGTTTGCGCCCAGTCACGGGTTCGACGATCGGCTGGATGCATCGCTGCGGGATCATTAGCGTCCCCGGAAAGGAGACTTCGAGCCGTGCGCCGGTTGGCAGGACAAAATTGTTCTCGCGCAACTGCCGGTCAACCAGCCCGCGGATCTGCGCAACGATCACGGCGGTCATGGCTTGCGGGTTAGACTCAGGCGCCGGAACCGACGCGGGCTCCCCGGCAGCGGGCCCCTGTTGCCCCAACGCGAGCGCCGGCAACATTGAAACAATCAAGGTCAGCCGTGACGCCCAGCGCGCGACCATGCAGCTTGCGCCCCGGGCGCTCAGATCATTCCTGGATTGAGAAGCACAGCGGAACTGCCGGCTGTAAGCGCAGCGCCCGCCACCCAATCGATGCCAGCCAATGGCTGGCCTAGAACAAAACAGGTTGAACGAATTCGCTTCCAACGACCTGGATCGAGAACGACCGGGCCAGAACCCAGTCGAATAAACGGAGCCGCAGGCGGCATCGGCACTTCAGCGGCGACGGCAACCACCTCTGGTCTGCCGCCCGGGCCAATCATCAGGGCGTGCCAAGGCAACGCATCAGCAACCGCCTCGGCCGGTAGATCAGGAAGTGCGCATATCGTCCCGTCATCGGCCACACACTGCCAAATGGTGAGACGCTGCGCCTGAACTGGCACCCAAACCTGACGCCCCCCATCGGCGCAAACCGCCAGTGGAGCGGCCGCGACCAATCCGAGTCGCTCGGCAATCCCCGCAGCGGGCTCCGACAACTGAATCCGACACCACTGTGCATCCACAGTAAACGAATCAAAGCTACCGACTTCATTTTGCAATCGGCGCAAAAAAATCCTGGTCTGCTCCCCAACCTGAATCCGCTGGCGAGCACCAGCGGCACTCACAACGTGGTCTACAGCAAGTGCGGCCAATGCGTCGCGGCGAACCCCATCCACTGCGGTCGCAGTCACTGCGGCTCCAGTGCCTGTCACGGGGCGAATGCACTCCGCCAGCCAAAGCGCACCCTGAGCGAGAGCGGCCAGGTTTGCGACACCCGCCCCTCTACCACTGCGATCGACCGTCGCGGCAGGGATCGAATCAAAGGCAGAGGCAAGTTCCGCGACTGGGTCTGATTGGCTCGGGGCTACTGGTGGCGTCACAATCGGCTGGACCGCGGCCGGGACGGCGGGAAGCGTCTGAGTTTGAGGGCGTTCTTCGCCAGAAACCGGTTCGACGACCGGAGTCGAACTCGCATTCAGATTGAATGGCAACTTAGGATCAAACAAGGGCCCAAAATTAACGGCCTTTTTTGCATCATGTTCAACGTCAGTCGCTTCCTCAGCGTGAGAAGGTAGCTCGGGAACCTCGGGTACTTTTGGCGCTTCGGGTTCTTCAGAGACGGCGATCAGCGGTCCGGCAATTGGCGCGGCCTCAGCCAACGCTTCAGCCTCGACCGCCGCGTCCTCTTCAACCTCCTCCCCTGCTTCCTCCGCGGGCATCGCAAACGATTCCAGATCCCATGACGGTGGGTCGATCGGCGGCAGATCAAAGCCCTTAAGACTCGTCGAGAACGGGGAGCGCGAAGCCGGCTTCGGGAGTTGCCCGGCAAGGATCTCCTCGGGAATTTGGGGGACTGCCAGACCTCGATCTGCAGCGAACGCATGAATTCGTTCGACGAACCCTTTCAAGCGAGCTGAATCAAACTCATCCCCCGCCCGCAACAACATGTCGACCGTATCGATACCGTAGGCAAGGAACTCGTGGTCCTCGCCCGCGCGGGCTTCGTCACCCACTGCCCCCAACACGTCGGCAAACGCGTCGACCACTGTGGCGGGGTGATCCTCACCCAGCGCGCGCAGGCTAGCGGCGATTCCGCCCCACTCCGGTCGATCCGCGATTCCGGCCAGAGTCGCCGACGCCAATTGCAGCCGGAGGCGCGTCAGGTCATTGATCGCATCCGCCACATAGAGTTCACGCCCGGTGTCGGACAGGAGTCCGAAATCCTGCTCAGGCATGGACTGCCTCCGCGAGGCGCGTCCGGATCGCGACGATCTCATCACGCCAACCGCCAACAGCAATCAGGGCCTCGTCGTGCGCCTGCTCAAGTTGACGCGCGCCTTCAAGCAAGGTGGTGGCTCGGGAACGCAGCGAACCAAAGCCTTCTGGCAATTTGGCAAGACGATCAATTCCAACATTTAGCTGGGCGTCGATACCGTCTGCAGTCCGTTCCATCGATTGCAATCGATCCAGCAAGGCGTACAGAATTTCACCGGCGGCCTGTGTCGGTGCAGTGGCGGCGGCGTAGTTAATCAGAGACTCGCGAACCTGACGAACCATGGCGCCCTGCGCTGGTAGGCTCTCGCGCATCTCGGCGGCGCGGGTCTGGAGCGACTGCGCTGCGTCCGCCATTTCGGTCTGAATCCGGGC
>CAIPGD010000385.1 GCA_903864485.1 uncultured bacterium
AGAGCTGAATCCACTCCGGTCGAAGCTCGCCTTACTCAATCGTCGCCTGCATTGCCCCGATTTTGAGACGGGTTGTGAGCTGGGTTTCGGGCAAGGTATTAGCGTCAACATCCACGCTGCAGCGGGCCCAGCCACTTGGGTCGGCACCGATTTCAATCCAGCGCATGCCGCATTCGCTCAGGAATTATCAGTCGCCGCCAACTTGGGGGCACGACTGTTCGATGATTCGTTTGAACAATTTGCAGCCCGCGATGACCTCCCAGATTTCGATTACATCGGATTGCATGGCGTGTGGAGCTGGATTTCCGATGAAAATCGGACCGCACTCGTGGATTTCTTTCGACGCAAGCTTCGGGTCGGCGGCGTTCTTTATATTAGCTACAACACCCTGCCTGGCTGGAGCGGCTTTATGCCGATGCGCAACCTGCTGACTGAGCACGCCAAAACCCTGGGCGCGACCGGCCAAGGGATCGTTGCCAATATTGATCAATCCCTTGATTTTGCTGAAAAACTGTTGGCCGTCAAACCCAAGTTTGTGGCCAGCAATCCGCAAATTACGGAGCAGATGACTCGCTTTAAGGGGATGAACCGGAACTATCTTGCTCACGAGTATTTCAATCGTGACTGGCATCCGATGCATTTCGCGACCATGGCCGAATGGTTGGGTGGCGCGAAACTGAGCTTCGCCTGCTCGGCGCATCTAGCCGATCACACAGACGGCATCAACCTTACGGCCGAACAATCGACTTTCCTGAAGACCATCCCAGACCCTCTATTTCGGGAAAGTGTCCGGGACTACATCGTCAATCAACAGTTTCGCCGCGATTACTGGATGAAGGGTCCACGCACCCTCTCGGGTATTGAACAGGCAGAAATGCTGCGCAAACAGCGTTTAATTCTGACCCGGCACCGCTCCGAAGCGTCCACCAAAGTCACTGGCGCCGTCGGCGAAGCGAGTTTGCGCGAGGATATTTACAAGCCAATTCTTGATCTGATGGCGGATAACAAACCGAGGACGATTGGCGAGATTGAGGCTGCCCTACCAAGCGGTTTGCTGAGCTTCCCGATTTTGCAGGAAGCGGTCGTTTTGCTGACGGGCTCGGGAGATTTCGCGCCGGTGCAGGACGACTCAGCCATCGCGCACGCGCAACCAAAAACTCGGCGTTTGAATGCCAACATTCTCGAGCGCGCCCCGGCCAGCGCTGCCCATACCGAATATCTGGCGAGCCCGGTAAGTGGCGGCGGCATTCCTGTAAACCGGATTATTCAGTTGTTCCTGCTCGCCCGCGCGCAAGGCAGATCGACTTCCAAAGAATGGGCGCAATTCACCTGGCAAATCATCCAGGGGCAAGGACAGCGCATTCTCAAAGATGGCGTCGCCCTGCAAACCCCCGAAGAAAACCTCGCAGAGCTAGAGCGGCAAGCGTCCGAGTTTGAGCGACTTCGGCTGCCGGTGTTGGCTGCACTTCAGGTCGCCTGAAGATTACTGCGAGATTACTGCCCTTCCAACCAGGCCTGAAACATCAAAACCGTCCACAAACGCGGCGTCCAGTCCCTCTGACCACTCAAATGTTCGCCCCACGCTTTGCGAATTGGGTCGGGATTGAAAAATCCCTCCCGCCGAATCCTCGCTTCATCCAATAGCGCTTCGGCCCAGTCCCGCAAGGGGCCCCGAAGCCATTGGCCGACGGGAATCCCGAATCCCGCCTTGGGGCGTTCAATGAGCGACCGTGGAACGTACTGGTACAGGACCTGCCGAAGCAACCATTTTGTTTCACCACCCCTGATTTTCATATCAAGGGGCAGGCGCCATGCGAATTCAGCGATTCGGTGGTCAAGAAATGGAACCCGCGTTTCAAGACTGACGGACATTGCCGCCCGGTCCACCTTGCACAGAATATCGTCCGGCAAATAGGTCAGCGCGTCCCGAAACATCATTCGCTCGGCTGCGTCCGTCAGCCCGGCGGGAGGCTCGGACCTCCGAACGGTCATTTCATCAAGGGATTCATCCTTCGACAGGCCCTTAACCATCGAATCCCCACCCGGCCATTCAGTCACAAGGCTCCAATAGACGTCATCCAGATTTTTGGCGTTGAGCAATCGACTCGCAAGTTTATGAGCACGATCCCCCAGACGGTCTTTTCCGACGGCCCGCCCCAACGCGTCCCACGCTGAGACCGAAATCCCCTGTACCGCGACACCCAACCACTGACGCTGGTAGGGAGGTATCCAGCCCACTTTGTTCCAGATACGCGAACCCCACGAGTATCGGTTATAGCCCCCGAACAACTCATCTCCCGCGTCCCCACTCAGTGCCACGGTCACATGTTGTCTAGCGGCCTTGCAGACGAGATGAGTCGGAATCTGGGATGAATCCGCAAACGGTTCGTCATACATCTCGGGCAACTGTGGGATCACATCGAGAGTCTCGCGCGCGGTAACGAGCAGCGCGTGATGGTCGGTCCCTAGGTGTTCCGCCACCGCGGCAGCGTAAGGGGATTCATCGAACCCAGCTTCCTCGAAACCCACCGTAAAAGTCTGAATCGGGCGACTTGATTGCGCCTGCATCAAGGCAACGATGGTTGAAGAATCGACACCCCCCGACAGGAACGCACCCAGTGGCACGTCTGAAATCGATTGCAGTTTGACCGCATCGCTCAACTGATGATGTAAGGCGTCAACCGCTTCAACCTGATCGGTGATTTGCGCGCGCGCGCCTTTTTGAACCGCGTCCACCAAGGTCCAGTAAGCAACCGGGCCGTCGGTGGCCTTCGAGGGTGGTTTCGATGCGAATGCAGCGTCGACTCGCAACCAGGTTCCTGGGGGCAGCTTGTAGATACCCTCATAAATCGAGAGCGGGGCCGGCACGTGGGTAAAGCGCAGATATTGCGCAAGCGCGGGGCGCGAAATCGAGTTTTTAAAGGATGGATGCGCGCGCAAGGCTTTCAATTCAGAGCCGAACACAAAGGTCCGCAACTGGCCTAGCCCGTCGCCCTGACCCGCCACATTGCCGCCCTGCCCCGCCACGTCACCAACCCAACCGTAATAGAGCGGTTTTTCACCAAACCGATCGCGGGCGAGGGTCAGATGCCTTAGATCCCGATCCCAGAGCGCCAGCGCAAACATCCCGACGCATTTCTGTAGCGTCCGCTCCAACCCCCACCGTTCGATCGCAGCAAGCAGCGTTTCCGTGTCAGAGTGCCCGCGCCAGACTGCACGCGCATCCCTGGCAAGCCGCTCGGGGCTTCCAGGCCCGGGCGCTCCGACGCCTGGCTGCTCGAGTTCCGCACGCAGCTCCAGATGGTTATAAATCTCGCCATTAAATGCGATCACATAACGATCGCTCGCGCTCGCCATCGGTTGATGTCCGGCCGCCGAAAGATCAAGGATCGCCAGTCGGGCGTGGCCCAGCGCGAGCCCTGTTGATGCATCAGCCCATGCACCCGCATCGTCTGGACCGCGATGGCGGATCGCAAACGCCATCGACCGGACGGTTTGCG
>CAIPGD010000386.1 GCA_903864485.1 uncultured bacterium
ATTAAATAATGACCAATCAACCCCGAGCAGGCCCCGCAAAAGGTCGAGAGGGCGAGACCAACGCCAGCGGGCAGATGAATACTCAGAATCGCGACGGTCGCAGTCACTGCCACGGCGCCCGTCGAACCAGCCACACGGAGTAAGGGAGCGCCTATTGCGAGCACCGCAAGTTGCCCGACCCACATCCAGTCTGACGACGTCGGCACCACACCAGCACCGAAAATTCCAACGAGCGTCGCGCCTTGCCAGAGCAACCAAATCGCGAGATTTGCGCCCAATTTGAATTGTTCGCGCTCGGCTTGGGTTCTCCCGGCGCGCCCCAGCATCAGGTAACCAGCGAGAGTCGCTTCGACCGTGAAGACACCGAGCACAAAGCGACGGATTGCGGGAAGGCTCCGAAAATCTTGCGCGAGCACCGCGCTGGCCATCACGAAGCGCAGATTGACGAGGAGCGCGGTCAGCAAGATCGATGCAGGCGGCGCACCCGCTGCAAGAAGCGGTAAGACCGCCAATTGCGCCGAACCGGCATACATGATGAGCGACATCCCGACCGCCTGGGTCGGGTCGAGCCCCGCCTGAATCATCGCAAGCCCAGTCACGGTCCCCCAGATCAAAATCCCAAGGAGAGGAGTCGCCATCGCGACGACCCCTGCCCGGAAAGGAGCTTTGTCCGGAGTATGGCCGGGCGGGGGTTCGGCAGCCCGATCCAGATCAGAGACCGCCATCAATCGATCAACATCGCAAGTTCAGTTTCAGTGTTTGTGCTCCGCCGCTGGGGGTGCGGGGAGTACCCGAACATTAACCGACACCGGCCCTGCCTTCTCAAAACGAAGCGTGATTGGGAAGCTATTACCGACCTTTAGCGGCGTCTTCAAACCGATCAGCATGACGTGCATCCCCCCTGGCTTGAACTCGACCGATTGGTTGGCAGGCACGTCGACCGAATCCAGCTGGCGCATCCGCATCACATCACCGTCCATTCGCATGGTGTGAAGCTCAACCACCTGCGCGATGTCGGTCGACGCAGCCGTCAGGCGATCGGCGGTTGGGCCGCCGTCGATCCGAAAATACCCCCCACCAACGGTCTGCCCCGGAACGGTTGGCCTGGCCCAGGCGTCCTGAATCTGAACCTGGCCCTTTTGTGGCGCCTTGGCCGGTGTCTGGGCCTGCGGCTGTTCGTGTCCAATGAGCAGGCACATCGCGAAGGCCATTAACCCGCGCCGCCCCGAGTTGCACGATAGATGAATCATTTGGTCTCCGATTAGTGCTGATGTCCGCCACCGCCGCTCATCCCAGGCAGCACCTCGAGTCGTGCCGCAGGCGCCTTAAGCCCCTTCGTGCTTGAACCCGTGGATGGAACCTCAGCCCAGTTCAGTTCGCCCTTTTCGCAAAGTTGCTGGACCTTGAACCAAATCACCCCGGGTTTGGCAGGCGTCTGCCCGCGCAAGACGAACTCGTCGTAATGCGCGTCAGCCAGAAAAGCCTCCGGAGACTGGGCACGCCAGATGACTTCGGATACCGTTTCGTCAATTTTTCGACCATGGCTGTCATAGGGTTCAGCAAGCTTCGCCCGTTGTAACTCAAGTTTCCAGCCTGGCTTTGGGATGGGCTTAGTACCAAGAAATCCCGCCGGAATCTGGACCCTGACCGTGTGGGTAGGCGACCCTTCGCAGCCGTGCGTGACCCGCAAGACCGCCTTGTACCCGGTGTTTGCGACCGCCGCTGGTTCTTCAAGCGTGACATGCGCCTGAGCTCCCATGCTGATCAGGAGCGCCGCGGCCGCCAGAGGCAGCTTGGGCCCTGAGGAACGGACCGTCAGCCGTTTAAGCAGTCGGTTGAACATTGGATTTTTCATAGGTTATAGATTGATTTTAAGTTCAGCCACAAAGGTGCG
>CAIPGD010000387.1 GCA_903864485.1 uncultured bacterium
ATCTCCGACAGTCGAACCGTCTGGCGCCTGGCGTTGGGCAACTCAAGCCCCATCACATTCTTGCCGGGAATGGTCTCAACCACTCGAAGCGAAGTCAGCGAAAGCGCACGGGCCAGGTCCTTCCCCAAATTGACGATCTGGCTACCTTTGACGCCAGTCGCCGGTTCGATTTCGTATCGCGTGATCACCGGGCCCGGTTGCGCGGAGACAACCTTGGCGGCCACGCCGAAGTCGGCGAGCTTCTTTTCGATCAGACGCGAGGTGTAGGAAATCGACTCCGGACTGACGGTCTCGACCACAGCCGGCGGCGGTTCGAGCAACGCAACGCTCGGCCTTGGGTCGGAACCTTCGAGGAGGCCGAACAGCGACTTTTGTGCCTCGCGAAGCACCCGAACTGACTTTTCAGCGGGCGGAGCCTGCGGTTCGATCCGGAACGATGATGCAGGTTCTTTAAGGGCGCTCGGCGTGGCAGGCTGCGTGGCGGGCGGTGCCGAATTCAGGACCGGCTCCAAATCGGTGTCGCCCTCGATCCCTCGCTCTGCCCGCAGGACAAGAGACAAATCCGCTGAGTCCGGATGGGCAGCTCGTTCTGCAAAAACCCCCGCAGGATGATCGCTCGCAGGATGATCGCTCGCAGGATGATCGCCCGCTGGCAGATCGAGCGCCTGGTCATCAGCCTCGAACAATCCGGCCAACTGCGGTTCGTTGAACTCGGGGGCCGACGCCCGACGGGGCCTGGGGGCTGCAGCGCTCCCAGAGTCTGGGGCGGTCGATAGAAAATCCTCCACCAGCCCATCCGCCGACCTCACCTTGAGTTTTTTCTCGTCGACGAGGCCGTCTCGCTCGAGGGCAGCTTGCTGTCCTATCGCCCGATCCTGGCGCACCGCAAGCGCCTGGGCCATAAGACCAACCACGCGCTCGACCGCGCCGCCGATGCGCTCAAAAATCTCGAACCACGACCACCCGCTGAGCAAACTAAAGCCAATCGCGATGAAGCCCAGTAACACCATGGTGGTTCCGACCGGCCCCAACAACAAAGTCAAACCATCGGCGATCAAATCCCCCGCCACCCCGCCTGGCGCAAGTGGCATGGGCATTTTGAGGGAATAAAGCCGGTGCGATTCGAGGCCGACGCAGCCGAGGAAGAAGAGTGCGAAACCGAGCCAGCGCTCCAAAGCAAAATGCGGCGCTTCGGGATCAGTCGAGGCGGTCACGCCACGCGCCGTCATCTCGCGTGCTCGCATGCGCAAGATGCCGCGCCACAGCAGAACCGCGATCAGGCCGACCCAGATCCAGGTACTCGCGCCAAAGAGATAGAGCAACAAATCAGCCATCCATGCGCCAACCCGACCGCCCGCGTTATGAATCTCGCGCGGAGGGCCAGCATTGGACCAACCGGGGTCGGCTCGATCGTAGGTCAGCAGAATTAGAGCGAGTAAAAAACCCGCTCCGGCGTTGGCAAACCAACGCGCTTCATCGAGCAAGCGCATGGCCCTTTCGGGCAGTGAGAGCGATACCAGCGACATCCTCAATCCGAAAGCAGGAAACCCCTCAATGCTAATTCAGGTAGAGGTTAATCTTGTCGCGTAGCAACAATCTTCCTTCGCTAACCGGGACAATAAACCCGTCGACCTCTAGCCCTTTCATGACCCTCGAGACCATTTCGCGCGACGCGCCGATCATTTTTGCAATTTCCTGCCGCGGCAACTTGCCCTTGACCACGCGCTCGCCGCCCACCGTTTCTGAAAAATCCAGGAGTACTCGGGCCACTCGACCGTAGACATCCATCAGCGCCAGGGTCTCAATCTTCTTGTCCGCTTCACGCAGGCGCCGAACAATGCCGCGCATGATGGCAAGACACATATCGGTACTGGAGGCCAACATGGCTTTGAAGCTTTCCTTGTTGACCGCGATGAAATCGCAAGGCTCGATCGTGATGACGCTCGCAGACCGAGGGGCGTCGTCAATCAGGCTCATCTCCCCAAAGAACTCACCGGGGCCAAGAATGGCCAAGATGACTTCCTTGCCCTCCGAGTCTGACCGCTGGACTTTGGCCCGCCCCGATAACAGCAGGTAAAACGACTGCGAAGTTTCGCCCTCGGCTACGATCGATCGACCTCTTGGAAAGCTGCGCCTTACGCTGCCTGCGGCCAGCATTTCGAGCTGCGATTCGCCAATCCCCGTAAAAATGGGCATCCGGCGGAGAAATGCTTTGTTCTCGTCATGAGCCATATTTGTCCTTTAGGTTCATCGGGCCCAAGCTGAGCTCTCGACCTATAATTTCACAGATCCCGCACCCCCTACGAGCCTCTCCATGACCCCCCGCCACTCCCGACTTTTGATCCTCGGATCAGGCCCAGCCGGCTACACCGCTGCCGTTTATGCCGCCCGCGCTAACCTTTCCCCCGTGTTGATTACAGGTCTCGCACAGGGTGGACAATTGATGACGACGACCGAAGTCGACAACTGGCCGGCCGACGCCGATGGGGTCCAGGGGCCAGAATTGATGGCACGTTTCCAGAAGCATGCCGAGCGCTTTGGAACCGAAATCCTGTTCGACCAGATTCATACGGTGCATCTGCAGAACCGGCCGTTTCGGCTTATTGGCGATGCCGGCGAATACACCTGCGACGCATTGATTCTGGCAACTGGCGCAAGTGCGAAATACCTCGGTCTACCCTCCGAGGAGTCGTACATGGGTCGGGGGGTGAGCGCATGTGCCACCTGTGATGGCTTCTTCTACCGCGGTGAGGAGGTGGCGGTCGTCGGAGGTGGAAATACGGCGGTCGAGGAGGCGTTGTATCTTGCCAACATCGCTCGTAAAGTCACCGTGATTCACCGGCGCGACCGCTTCCGGGCCGAGCCAATCATGGTCGATAAGCTCACAGCCCGTGTAAATGAGGGCAAAGTCGACATTCGCTGGTTTCAGGAAATCGATGAAGTTCTCGGTAATGAAGGCGGCATGACCGGACTTCGGCTGCGCGACAGCCGCAATGGCGACCAAACCGAGCTCGCCGTGCAAGGGCTTTTTGTTGCGATCGGCCATACGCCCAATACCGGCATTTTTGAAGGGCAGCTCACCATGAAAAATGGCTACATCCAGACCCGGGGCGGCGCCGATGGCTACGCCACCATGACCAGTATCGAAGGGGTCTTCGCAGCTGGCGATGTTCAGGACCATGTCTATCGCCAGGCGATCACCAGCGCCGGGACCGGATGTATGGCGGCCCTCGATGCCCACCGATTCCTCGAAGCTTGAGCGAGCCAACGACCGTGCACCTGCACGTCCTCGACGCCTCTCGAGCCTCGCAGAGCTCGTCAGCGTTCGGGACGCGCTGGTCGAATCGGCCCGGTTCGAACGCCTGCAAGCCGCGCGACGGCGAGCTGCGGAGGCCGAGCGGACGCGCGATGCACGCACCTTCCAAGCGGCCATGGAAGACGTCACTCCGATGCCCCAGAGCCCGGTTCGCGTACTAGCGCCTCGTAAGCCGATTCCACCGATCCCGGCCATGCGTGTGGCCGATGAACAGGCTGCCCTCGTCGAGAGCCTGTCCGATGAATTTTCAGTTGAGACGCTGCTAGAGATCGATGACAGCCTGTCCTGGCGCCGGGACGGAATAGGTCCCGAAATCGTTCGCGATCTGCGCCGCGGGCGCTGGGTTCTTCAGGACGAACTCGATCTGCACCGATTGCGAACCGATGAAGCGCGCGAGGCGCTCGTCACCTTTTTGTCCAGTTGCAACCGACGCAGCATTCGCTGCGTACGCATCGTCCATGGTAAAGGGCTGGGGTCCGCGGGGCGCGAGCCGGTACTCAAACACAAAGTGCCCCGCTGGCTCGTTCAGCGGTCCGAAGTTGCAGCGTTTTGCCAGCCGCGCGAGATCGACGGTGGTTCGGGTGCACTAATCGTCCTGCTGGTCGCGGCCAGCTGATCGTTGTTCTTAAAGCGCGTTAGCTCTCAGAGCTCGTCGATCCAGGCCTGCTGAATCGCCTCGAGAATCCGTTCACCACAGCGCTCAGGCACATCATCAAAGCCGGGCAGTTCAAGGACCCAGCGCTGCAAGTCTGTGAATCGCACGGACACCGGATCGATGTCCGGATGATGATCGATGAGGGCGATGGCAATCTCGATCGTATCGGTCCACTTCATAGTCAGCCTTCCCGGGCGTGATTGATGGTGTATTTTGGAATTTCGAGCGTGAGATCCTGATGGCTCAGGACGGTCTGGCAAGACAAGCGCGATTGCGCGGTCAAACCCCATGCTTTGTCCAGCAGATCATCTTCGGCATCGGTGGCGGTCGCCAGCGACGTGCCACCGGCTCGGACAATGACATGACACGTGGTGCAAGCGCACGACAGTTCACAGGCATGCTCGATCGCAATGCCTTGATCGAGTAACTGACGGCAGAGGTTGACCCCGACCGTCCCCTCAAACGTCAGGCCCTCAGGGCACAGCGCCGCATGGGGCAACACCTTAATGATCGGCATAAAGTTCAGACATTCGTTTTAAACATTCGTATCAAGATCCTCGACCCGCCGGCCGGCCAGTGCCTGACGCACTGCCTGATCCATTCGCGCCGCCGCAAACCCCTCGGTCGCAGCCGAAAGCGCGGCGATGCCCGCCCTCAGCGCATCCGCATCCTTAAGCGTCTCGCAAAGCTCCGACAATTCGGCCATCCGCTGACCAATCAAGGCTTGATCAGCCACCGACAACAGCGCGCTATCCTGCTCGATCGCAGTCTGCGTCGCCAATAACAAGCGTTCGGCATCGACAGCTTGCTCATGCAAACTGCGCATCCGAGCATCCGCTTCAGCATGTCCGAAAGCGTCCGTCAACATCTGCGCGATCGCCTCATCGCCCAGTCCGTAGGATGGTTTGACAGTCACCGAAGCTTCAACCCCAGTGCTAAGTTCGCGCGCAGCGACTGACAACAAACCATCCGCATCGACCTGAAAGGTCACCTGAATACGGGCGGCACCCGCAACCATCGGCGGAATACCACGGAGTTCAAACCGCCCGAGCGATCGACAGTCGGCGACCAATTCGCGCTCACCCTGAACCACATGCACGGCCATGGCGGTCTGACCATCCTTGAACGTCGTGAATTCTTGGGCGCGCGCCGCTGGGATCGTCGTATTGCGGGTAAGAATCCGCTCGACAAGCCCCCCCATGGTCTCGAGACCCAGAGACAGCGGAATCACATCGAGTAATAACCAGTCCTCGCCAGGCGCTCGATTGCCTACCAACAGATTGGCCTGCATCGCCGCACCGAGTGCGACGACTTGATCTGGGTCCAGGTTTGTCAACGGCTCACGCCCAAACAAATCGGCCACCGCCCGACGCACAGCGGGCATCCGGGTCGCGCCACCCACCAACACGACGCCATCAGCTTCGCTCGCCTGCATGCCTGCATCACGGAGTGCTCGGCGTGTCGTGACAATCGTGCGCGCAAGCAAAGCCGCGGACATTTTTTCGAACTCAGCCGCCGTAACCGACACCTCAACGCGACGTCCTGAGGGCAGCGCGCAGTTCACCTGTACTTCAGCGTGCGACGATAAAAGCTCTTTAACCCGCCTGGATTCAACCCGCAAGGCACTCGTGTCGGCATCACTGAGGACTGATAACGTCAAATCGGGCAACGCGCCCGGTACAACCAACCCGGCGAGATGGTCAAACAACGTCCGGTCAAAATCATCCCCACCCAGCGCGGTGTCGCCGCCGGTAGAGAGCACCTCAAAAACCCCGCGACTCAGCTGCAGGATCGAGACATCAAATGTGCCACCGCCAAGGTCATAAATGACAAAACGGCCCTGCGCCTGCTGATCGAGCCCATAAGCGATTGCCGCGGCCGTCGGCTCGTTCAGAAGACGCAAGACCGGGATGCCCGCCAGACGAGCCGAATCCTTGGTCGCTTGACGCTGAGCATCATCGAAATGGGCCGGCACGGTGATCACCGCCCCCGTGATTTCCTGATGGCGAATCCCCAGCACATCGGGCGCGGCACCGAGAGCCTGCTCAGCGCGTTCACGCAAGGTCTTCAGGATCTCGGCCGAGACTTGCACGGGAGACCTGGGGCCGGAATCGCCCAAATCTGCCAGCGAATCGATCTCCGAGAGACTGCGCCCCATCCAGCGTTTGACCGAAACCACGACGTTGCGTGGATCGGTGATTCGCTGCGCGAGAGCAACCTCCCCAACCACAGGGGCGTGATCCGCCCGGTACCAAACGGCTGACGGCAGTAATGCCCGTCCCGATTCGTCAACAATGACCTCGGGCAAGCCAGAACGGACGGTGGCCACCAAAGAATTGGTAGTACCGAGATCAATCCCGATCGCTAACCGATGTTCATGCGGCGCGCTGGACTGACCCGGCTCGGCAATTTGCAACAAGGCCATACATCAACCCAAGGCGAATTCGGCAGCCTCGACGGCGTCCGCAAATCGTTCAACAAACATCCATTCACGAACCGCCGC
>CAIPGD010000388.1 GCA_903864485.1 uncultured bacterium
GGACTCGGTCAAAAAAGTCTCGCTCGAACTTGGCGGCAACGCGCCGTTTATCGTGTTTGATGATGCGGATCTTGACGCGGCGGTCGAAGGAGCGCTCGCCAGCAAGTATCGCAACGCGGGTCAGACCTGTGTTTGCGCGAACCGGATTTACGTACAGGACCGCGTCTACGATGCGTTCGCCGCAAAACTCGCGTGGCGGGTTGCCCGCCTGACCGTGGGCGCGGGGACCGAGCCTGGGGTTCAGGTCGGGCCGCTAATTGAGGAGGCTGCCCTCGAGAAGGTCGAGGCCCACCTTGCGGATGCCGTGGCCCATGGAGCCGAAATCGTGGTGGGTGGCAAGCGGCATGCGCTGGGGGGTCTGTTTTTCGAACCCACTGTGGTCACGGGCGTGACCCAGGCAATGCGAGTGGCCCGCGAAGAAACCTTCGGTCCCGTGGCGCCACTGTTTCGCTTTGAGACGGAAGAGCAGGCGGTGGAGATGGCCAATGCGACCGAATTCGGGCTCGCTGCGTATTTTTATGCGCGCGATATCGGACGAATTTTCCGGGTCGCCGAAGCGATTGAATCGGGCATGGTCTGCGTCAATAGCGGCATTCTGTCGAATGAGGTCGCACCGTTTGGTGGCGTCAAGCAATCGGGCCTCGGACGGGAGGGCTCGAAGTACGGTCTTGATGATTATCTTGAAATCAAGTACATCGCCTTGGCGGGGCTTTGAACCATGAAAATGCGTGCCGCGGTCCTACGTGAGATTGGTTTGCCTGCGCCCTATGCGCAGAGTCGGCCCTTGTCGGTCGAAACGGTCGAACTGGCGGCTCCAGGGCCGGGCGAGTTGACGCTCAAGATTCGAGCGGCGGGTCTCTGCCATTCGGATCTATCGGCGATTAACGGTGATCGGCCCTGGCCAGTCCCCATTGTGATTGGGCACGAGGCCGCCGGCGAAGTGGTCGAAGTGGGCGCGGGGGTCAATGATTTGGCGGTTGGCGATTCCGTTGTGCTGGTGTTTCGACCGATGTGTGGTGCCTGCCTGGATTGCGCCAGCGGTCGCCCTGCTCTTTGTGGCCCCGGTGGTGTTTCCAATGCCGCCGGTTCACTGCTTGGGGGGTATCGCCGCCTCGGTTTTCCGGCGCGAGGCCAGTCAGCTGAAGCACCCCCCGCGGAAGAATCCTCAGTGCTTAACCACCACATGGGTTGTGCTGCGTTCGCGGAGTACGCAACCGTTTCGCGTCGGTCCGTGGTCAAGGTCGACCGCGAGCTGGCGTTCGTGGAAGCCGCGTTGTTTGGCTGCGCGGTCATGACCGGGGCGGGTGCCGTATTCAATACGGCGCGGGTTGAGGCGGGCGCGCGGGTCGCGGTGGTAGGCCTGGGTGGGGTCGGGTTTTCGTCCTTGATGGCGGCTGTCGCGTCGGGGGCCCGGGACGTGGTGGCGGTCGATCTGGTGCCTGCCAAGCTCGAGATGGCGCGTCGTTTGGGGGCAACTCAGGTCTTTGACGCGCGTGATCCAGAGGTGGTCGCGCAGGTGAAGGCTGCGACCGAAGGCGGGGTGGACTATGCGTTTGAGATGGCCGGCTCAGTGGCCGCGCTCGAGTGCGCGTATCGCATCACCCGCCGTGGCGGAACGACAGTGAGCGCGGGGCTGCCCAATCCGGCGGCGCAATGGCCCCTGCAGGCGGTCAGCCTGATCGCCGAAGAGCGCACGATCAAAGGCAGTTACGTGGGGTCGTGTGTGCCGAGCCGGGATATCCCGCGCTTTGTCGCGATGTACCGAGCGGGGCATCTGCCGGTGCACGAACTCCTGTCGGAAACGATCACGCTCGATGAGATCAACCCAGCGCTCGACCGGCTTGCCCAAGGGATCGCCGTGCGCCAGGTGATTCTGCCCCACGGGGCCTGACGGGGCTGATTGCATGGCAAACGACCTTAATTTCGATCGCACCTCGGGTCCTAACGCGGGTGCAAACTCGGAACCAAACGCCGAACCAAACGCGGGCCCCAACTCGGGTCGCCAGTTCGAACGGGAGTTTGACTACGTGATCGTCGGCGCAGGAACCGCTGGTTGCCTGCTCGCCAATCGGTTATCAGCCGACCCCGCTAACCGGGTGTTGCTACTCGAAGCCGGTGGCCGGGATGATTACCACTGGATTCATATCCCGGTCGGGTACCTCTATTGCATCGGCAACCCGCGCACGGACTGGATGTATGAGACTGAGCGCGAGGCGGGCTTGAACGGGCGTTCGATTCGTTACCCGCGCGGCAAGGTCTGGGGCGGCTGTTCGTCGATCAACGGCATGATTTACATGCGTGGGCAGGCGGCCGACTATGACGGCTGGGCCGCCCGTGGTAACGCCGGATGGAGTTGGCAGGAAGTCCTGCCCGACTTTACGCGGCATGAGAATTTTTATCGGCTGGATGCAGGTGGATCCGATCCCCTGCACGGTCATAGTGGGGAATGGCGGGTGGAATCTCAGCGCTTGCACTGGGATATTTTGGATGCCTTCCGGCAGGCGGCCGCTCAGGTCGGAATTGCGGCTCTAGACGACTTTAATCGGGGCGATAACGAAGGGTGCGGTTATTTTGAAGTCAATCAAAAGACCGGTATTCGCTGGAATGCCTCAAAAGCGTTCTTGCGACCTGCCCAGGGGCGGCCCAACTTAACAATTCTGTCCGACGCTGACGTCGATCAAGTGATCCTAGGCGATCAAGAGCGGTTCGTCACGGCCGGGGGTTCTAACTCGGCTCCGTTTGCTGCACCGCTCGCCGCGCAGGGTGTGTGTTTTCTAAAGGGAGGGGAGCGCTGGCAGGTTCGGGCCCACCGGGAGGTCATCCTCGCCGCGGGTGCGGTCGGTAGCCCGGCGATCCTCCAACGCTCGGGGTTGGGGCCGCAGGCCGTTCTCGACCAGGCGGGTGTCGCTGTGCGCCGGCCAATGGCCGGCGTTGGAGCGAATTTGCAGGATCACCTGCAGTTGCGCCTGATCTATCGGCTTCGGGACACGGCCAAGACGCTCAATACCCTGGTGGGGACCCCTTGGGGAAAAGCCTGGATCGGGTTGCAGTACCTGTTTGCCCGGCGTGGGCCGATGACGATGGCACCGAGTCAATTGGGTGCGTTTGCGCGATCCTCGGACGCAGTCGACCGGGCGGACCTGGAGTGGCATGTTCAACCGCTTTCGCTTGATCGGTTCGGTGAACCGCTGCATGATTTTCCCGCATTTACGGCCTCGGTCTGTCACCTGCGCCCCGAAAGCCGAGGCAGTATCTCGATTGCTTCGGCCGACCCGCTGGTGGCCCCACGCATCGCGCCCAATTACCTGTCGACCGAAGGCGATCGCCGGATTGCGGCCCAAGCGATTCGCCGAACGCGAGCGATTGCGAGTGCGCCGGCCCTGTCGTCTTGGGTGACCTCAGAGCATTTGCCCGGCGCGCACCGAGTTTCCGATGAGGACCTGGCCTTGGCGGCTAGTGAGATCGGTACCACGATCTTTCATCCCGTTGGGACTTGCGCGATGGGGGTCTCGACGGATCCGATGGCGGTTGTGGATGCGCGACTGCGCGTCTACGGGGTTGCCGGCTTGCGAATTGCGGATGCTTCCGTGATGCCATCGATCACCTCGGGCAACACCAACGCGCCCACCTTGATGATTGCTGAAAAAGCGGCCGCGATGGTGCTTGAGGATTCGCGCATCTGATCAGTCAATTGATACCGCCACCGGATTTGAATACTGGAGCCTCCTCGGGCAAACCTGATTCGCGGTGTTTCACGTGAAACAACTTGGTCGCAATTCCGCCTATACTCGCCAACCGTTTCCGAGCGCCGCGCCCACCCTTCGGGGATTGCATGAATCATCCTGAATCCTTTGATGTCATCGTCGTTGGTGGCGGTCACGCGGGCACTGAAGCCGCGCTCGCCGCGGCCCGATCCGGCAGCCGCACGCTGTTGTTGACCCACAATATCGAGACGCTCGGCCAGATGTCGTGCAATCCCTCGATTGGCGGCATCGGTAAAGGGCATTTGGTCAAAGAAATCGATGCGCTTGGCGGTGCCATGGCGGCGGCCACCGACGAAGCGGGCATTCAGTTTCGGATTTTGAATTCGAGCAAAGGCCCCGCGGTGCGCGCCACGCGGGCTCAGGCTGACCGCGTTCTTTATCGCGCGGCGATTCGGCGTCGCCTCGAGAATCAACCGAATTTGTGGCTTTTTCAGCAAGCGGTCGACGACCTCCTGATCGAGGGTGACCGAGTAGTTGGGGCCCGAACCCAGATTGGTCTCGATATCCGCGCACGCGCCGTGGTATTGACCGCGGGTACCTTTTTGAACGGCAAAGTCCACGTCGGCCTTGACCACTACACGGCAGGGCGAGCCGGTGATCCGGCTGCGGTTTCGCTGGCGCAGCGATTGAAGGAAATGGCGTTGCCGCAGGGTCGTTTAAAGACCGGGACGCCACCACGGCTTGATGCGCGGTCGATCGACTTCAGCCGGCTGGCCGAGCAGGCTGGCGATTACGATCCGGTGCCGGTTTTTTCATTCTTGGGGACAGCAGCCCAGCATCCACGTCAGGTTTCGTGTTGGGTAACGTATACCAACGCCGTCACGCATGCCTTGATTCGTTCGGGTCTGGATCGATCACCAATGTATACCGGCGTGATCGAGGGGGTTGGCCCGCGGTATTGTCCGTCGATCGAGGACAAGATCCATCGCTTTGCGGATCGTGACGCGCATCAGATTTATCTGGAGCCGGAGGGCCTGGAGACCCACGAGATTTATCCGAACGGGATTTCAACCAGCCTGCCATTCGATGTTCAAGTTGCTCTGGTGCGATCGATGGTCGGGTTGGAGAATGCGCATATCCTGCGCCCCGGTTATGCGATCGAATACGACTATTACGATCCGCGCGCATTACGCAACACGCTTGAGAGTCAGGTCATTGGCGGCTTGTATTTTGCCGGGCAAATCAACGGTACAACCGGCTATGAAGAAGCGGCTGCGCAAGGCCTCTTAGCAGGTATCAATGCTTCACTGCAAGTCCGCGGTCAGCCGCCCTGGTCGCCCCAGCGCCATGAGGCCTACCTCGGCGTGATGGTTGACGATCTCATTACCCGAGGCGTTTCTGAGCCCTATCGAATGTTTACCAGTCGGGCCGAATACCGGTTGAGCTTGCGTGAAGACAATGCCGACCTGCGCCTGACCGAGACCGGACGTCGCCTTGGCCTGATTGACGAACAGCGATGGGATCAATTTAGTCGCAAGCGGGACGCGATCGATGCGGAGCTGGCGCGGATCCGCGGCGTTCGGGTCGATCCGCGCGTGTGTGATTCAGCCGCGATTGAGCGGGCGGTAGGACAGGCGCTCGAGCGCGACGCTTCAGTGGCCGAATTGTTGCGTCGTCCGGAGGTTCGGTATGAGGCCCTGATGCAGTTGCCGGGTCTCGGTCCGGGGGTCGCAGACCGAACGGTGATCGAGCAGGTCGAAATCCACTCCAAATATGCCGGTTACATCACGCGCCAGCAGGCCGAAGTCGAGCGTCAGGCTCACAATGAAGGGCTTGAAATCCCAGCAGACCTCGTCTATTCGCAGGTCCGTGGATTGTCGAAGGAAGTGTGCCAACGCCTTGAGCGTCAGCGTCCGGCAACGCTTGGGCAAGCCGGGCGGATGTCGGGGGTGACACCGGCCGCACTATCCTTGTTACTCATTCATCTCAAGCGGATGGGTTCCTTGCGTCGAGTCGCAGCCTGATGGGCTCGCATCGGGAGGGCGTGGCTGCGCACCCGCAGCATTCGATGCATCCGCAGGACTTGGCACCGTCATTGGCCGAGGGCTTGGGGCGGCTCGGTCTGGAGGCCGATGGCTCGGTTCAGGGGGCGCTTCTCGAGTATCTTGCCTTGCTCTCAAAATGGAATCAGGTCTACAACCTGACGGCAATCCGAGACCCTCAGAGCATGCTCGTGCAACATCTGCTCGATAGCTTGGCAGTGGTTCCCTCGCTGAAGCGACACTGGGAGCAACACTGGGGGCAACACCGGACTGCCCTGACGACCCGGCCCCCCGAACTCGCCGATATCGGGTCAGGTGGGGGTTTGCCGGCGATCCCGATCGCGCTCGTGTGGCCGCAGGTCCGTTATACGCTGGTCGAATCGGTGTCGAAAAAGGCGGCTTTTTTGCGTCAGGCGTCGGCCAGTCTCGGCCTGACCGACCGGGTGCGGGTGATGGGTCAGAGGGTTCAATCGGTGCAGAGTTCAGTGCCCTTCGATTTGATTACCTGTCGCGCCTATGCGACGCTCGACGACTTTGCCCATGACGTGGATGCCATCGCGGGTGAACAAACCCGATTGGTGGCGCTGAAGGGGCTCCGCCCAGATTCGGAGATTGAAGGCGTCTCGCCGCCGTGGGTTCTCGAAGAGGTCGAGGAAATGGTCGTGCCTTTCTTGAATGCACAGCGCCATCTGGTCTGGCTTCGCCGCGAATGAGCACCACCATCCAACGATGAGTACCGCCATCCAAGCCGGTCAACCCCGAACCTTTGTGGTCGCCAACCAGAAAGGCGGGGTCGGGAAGACCACGACCGCGGTCAATCTGGCAGCGGCGCTTGGCCTGGGCGGCCAGCGGATCTTGCTGATTGATCTCGACCCGCAGGGTAATGCCACCATGGGGAGTGGTGTGGATAAGCGCGTGTTGGACCGATCGGTCTATCAAGTCCTGCTCGGATTGGCCCCGATTGCGGAAGTCCGGCAACGCTGTCCAAGCGCGCCCTACGATGTGCTGCCCGCAAACCGTGAACTGGCCGGTGCGGAGGTTGAATTGGTCGGTCTCGAGAACCGGGAGTACCGGTTGCGCGATGCATTGACCGCGGTAGGATGCGACTACGATATCGTTCTGATTGATTGCCCCCCCTCCCTTTCGATGCTAACGCTCAACGGCCTATGTAGCGCGCAGGGCGCGCTGATTCCGATGCAGTGCGAATACTTTGCTCTCGAAGGACTTTCGGATCTGGTGAATTCCATCCGCAAGGTTCAGGCAAATTTCAATCCGGATTTGCAATGGATCGGGCTGCTGCGAGTAATGTTTGATTCTAGAACGACCCTGCAGCAGCAGGTGGCGCAACAGTTAGAAACCCACTTCGGTGACAAGGTATTTCGCACCGTGATTCCGCGCAATGTTCGCCTGGCGGAAGCGCCCAGTTATGGCGAGCCCGGGGTGAGTTTTGATCCGGCCTCGCGGGGCGCAAAGGCTTATCGGGAGTTCGCCGCCGAACTTCTCGAGCGCCTGAACGCCTTGCGGCCCCCCTCTGATTCAAAACTTTGAGCTCGAATGAACGCTAAGAAAAACAAAGGCTTAGGCAGAGGCCTCGACGCATTGCTCGGCGCCGACCCAACACCACAAACCGCGCCAGAGGCATTCGTAAGCCCTAGCCTACCGGTCCTTGCCCTTTACCCGGGACGCTATCAACCCCGATCGCGAATGGATGAGGGGGCCTTGCACGAATTGGCGGCCTCGATCAGCGTCCACGGGCTGATCCAGCCGATCTTGGTTCGACCCGATGGCAAGGGACGGTTCGAAATTATTGCGGGGGAGCGTCGTTGGCGCGCTGCCCAATTGGCGGGCTTGGATCAAGTTCCGGTGATTCAGCGCGAAGTTGCCGATGAGCAGGCCCTCTCAATCGCGCTGATTGAGAATATTCAGCGCGAGGATTTGAATCCGCTCGAGGAAGCTCAGGCGATCCAGCGTTTGATTGACGAATTTCACTTTACGCATGAGCGGTGTGCAGAGGCGATTGGTCGTTCGCGCAGTGCGACCTCGAACTTGTTACGGCTACTGAACCTGGCGGAGTCGGTCCAGGCCCTGTTGTTGGCCGGCGATCTCGATATGGGGCATGCCAGGGCATTGCTCGCGGTCGAGCCAGCGGTCCAGATCCTTCTTGCAAATCGGATTGTCGCGGAGCGCCTGACCGTGCGCGAAACGGAAAAGTTGATCGCGAACTGGCAACGCGATCGCGAGATGGCCCAGAGTCCGGTCAGGCGCCGCGCGGTGGCTCCGGATCAGGACCTCGAGCGATTCTCTCAGCAGTTATCGGATGCCTTGGCAACCCGCGTAGAGATCGCCGCGACCGCCCGGGGACGCGGGCGGCTCGTGATGTACTTCAACGATGCAGACGGATTTGAGGCCCTTCTGGGTCGTCTGAAGTTGGACTCGTTGTTGGAGCGATAGAAGGCGCTTTGGTTCGGTTCGGTGCGCTGCAGTTCGGTGCGTTGGAGGGGGCGGCGGGGGGCGCTGATTTCAGTCCTCAGGCATAGCCTTCACGACCGGAAATCTGCGCCCCCGCCGCCCTGCCTGAATGCAGCGAGCCTTCACGAGCAAACTCTTCGATTGGAGCGCCCGATTGGAGCCCTAGTGGCGAGGGGTTTAGATTCCGGCGGGGTGCAGTAAAAAGTCATGTCGATCC